>CAZJXA010000007.1:11576-39136 GCA_964549785.1 uncultured Phycisphaeraceae bacterium
CCCCTGATCGTCGTCAATTTCGCCAACGCCGACATGGTCGGCCACACCGGCGTTCTGGCCGCGGCCATCAAAGCCTGCGAAGTCGTGGACGAATGCGTGGGCCGGATTGTCGACGCGACGCTCGCGCGGGGCGGCTCTCTCATCGTCACCGCCGACCACGGCAACGCCGAACAAATGTGGGATCCCGCCTCAAACGCCCCGCACACCGCGCACACCACGTTCGACGTCCCGCTCATTATCGTGGGTTCCGCCTTCCAGAGTCGTCACCTCCGCGGCGATCGGGAGACCGCGGGCTGGTTCGATCCCGGCGTCCGATTGCAGCGCGGCCGCCTCGCCGACATCATGCCGACGGCATTCGCGATGATGGGACTGCCGCAGCCGCCGGAAATGACCGGAACCTCGCTCCTCCGGTG
Organism: uncultured Phycisphaeraceae bacterium; assembly: GCA_964549785.1. Lineage (GTDB taxonomy): Bacteria > Planctomycetota > Phycisphaerae > Phycisphaerales > UBA1924 > JBEIUO01. The sequence continues at coordinate 11,990 of CAZJXA010000007.1, forward strand.
AGCGACCATCGGACGGTCTCTCGACGCGCTTACTTGCTGATATCCGGCTGGCGCGTGGGCGGGCGGCGATTATCGGGGTCCGCGTTCGTCGGGCCGGTCCGCGTGATGTCGGCCGCATCGGCGGGAAGGTAGTCGGTGTTGCCGCGGGCCTTGGCAAGGAAGATCTCGACACGCCGGTTCTGAGGCGTGTTGCCCGAGCCGGAGTTCTGGACGGTCGGGTGATGTTCACCCCAGCCCGCGGCCATCAGCCGGCCCGGCTGAACGCCCATATTCGCGAGTTCATTGATCACGGCGATCGAGCGGTGAACCGAAAGGTGCCGGTTAGTGGCGTGCCGCTTGGCGGTGCCGCTGCTGATCCGCTGGCTGTCGGTGTGCCCCTCGATGACTACTTCGTAGGCGGTCGCCGACGAGGAGTTCAGGATCTGAGCCAAGGCCCGCAACGCTGCCGCCGCCTCGGATTTCACCACATCCGATCCCGAATCGAACGTCAGGTCCGAGGCGAACCGCAGCATGCCCCGCGCCGAGTCGTACCGGATGAGGTCCGGGTACTGATCCGCAAGCGCCTTCAGCGCGGCGTCCGTATCCGCATCCACCGGCCCGAACGAAAGACCCGCGAGCCGGCCTTCCAGGTTCTTGTAGTCCGCCAAGGCTTGGTCGCGCTGACGGGTCAGTTCGGCGAGCTGTTTTTCGAGCGACGACATCGCGCCCTCGCCGGAGCCGAGGCGTGAACGGAGCAGATCAAGGGAGTTCTTGAACTCGTCACGCTCCCGCGTCAGTTCGGCGTTGCGGTTCTTGAGCGCGGCATTTGTTTCGTACAGGTTGTCGTATTCACCTTGGCCCACGCAACCGGTGAGCCCGGTGGCGCAGAGGAGAAAACCCAAACCCATCGCCCGACCCAACGCTCCGACCCGAGTGCGAGATGCCATAGGAAAACGCTCCTTCAACCACTATCCGACGACCCTTGAAATTAGCCCGCATCCGCCGATGGGGTGAAAGCCCGCCGGTCGGAAGGTATTCCGGCCGATGGCGAGGACGCCGATCACGAGGACGCCGATCGTGAGGATGGTAGTCCGATGGCCCTTGGAAGCCCGCCGAGCGCGGCGACTCCAATTATCGGCATCCCCCGGCCCGCCGATCGAAAAAAGGGCGACCCCTTTGGGCCGCCCTTCATGAATGTTGTCGAATTATCTCAGCGTGCGGCCATCGGGCCCGCTTCCGCTTCGGGCGTCACCACCGGGGTGGGCGCCGAAAGGTCGTACGGCGTGATCTCAATGATCTTCGGCCGCGCCTTCGGAGCGAAATTGCTCGGAGAGATAGGTGAGGTCGGCGTGAACGCCCGTGTCGCATCGATCTCAAACTTCGCACGATCCTCGTAGTTGAGCGTGCTGGTGGCCGTCCCCAAGGCTTCCAACTTGGCCTCCTGCTTGGCCCGGATGTCGGCAAACTTGCCCGCCAACTGGTCGAGGCTGTGGGCCCCGTAGCGGGATTGTTCATCGATCGTCCGCTGACGCTTCGCCATCACCTCGATCAGCCGCTCGTTGCGAGCAATCGAATCAACCTGACGGTCCATGCTCCATATCTGGGCCTGATACTCCGTGTGCTCGGTCTCCAACTGCGAGAGCAACTCCGTCAGCCGGGTTTCCTGCTGCGAGAGGTACCCCAAGTCGCGCTCAATATCCGTCGCCCGCCCGTTGTACGCGGTATGCACCTGCTGGATGCGGTTGGCCTTGCCGTACGCATCCTTGAGGTCCACCGGCTCGCCGCTGAAAACCACCCGAACGATCGAGTCCGGCCCGTGGACCGCCTGGCTGGCCTCCGCCTTTGCGATCATCCCCTGCATCTGGTTGAGGTCATCACCCGCCAGCGAAACCACGCGGTGGCTGACTTCCAGTTCACGCTTCAGGTCGGCGGTCTGCTGCTGGAGTTCCGACAGGTCGCCGCGAACCTCGGCGATCCGCTCCGGATACTCGGCCTCCAAGGCCCGCATCTGGGCACGCAGGGCGATGGGGTCATCAATGGCCAGATCGATGGCGTTGTTGATCGTGCCGCGGCACTGATCGACCAACGCCCCGGCCCGATCGGGACCGGCGATGACGACGCCCGCACCGCCCACCAAACCCGCAATCACGGCATACCGAACGACGTTTTTCATAATCTCCATGACTTCGCACCTTTCCCGCAAATTGCCCCATCGGCGGAAATGCCGTCTTTGGCGGGGCCAGGCCTCCTTGGAGCCGCCGCGGCATCCGGCCGGACGGGCGAGGGGCATTGATTTCAGTGCGTTATTGGGAAGGGGGAAAGGCGGATTTCACCGGTCGGCCACCAAATTTTCCACCGAATCCCGGTACGTTTCGAGGCGGGGTGCCGGTTCCCGGACGCTCTGGACACCTCGCCCAACGAGAGGGCCCGATCGCCGCGCCGCAGGTGCCACGGCACCTCCGGGTGATGCCTTTTCGACTCCCGATGCCCGATGCCCAATGCCCGATGCCTTCTCCCCGCACCCGCCGCAGTGTCCAGCGCATAAAGACTCTGGAACAATCGCCTTAGCCCGCGACTGGGCGGTGTAATGTTCCCCGCCATGGAGTCCGACCAGACGGTCATCCTCAAACGGACCACGGCCGACGTCAAGTCGGGGGAGGCCATGTGCGGCCCCGCGCAACCCGTCGAGATCCCCCGACAATTGGGCTCGGTTCGTCTTCTTCGGCAGATCGGCCAAGGCGGCATGGGCGTCGTCTGGCTCGGCCGTCACGAACTGCTGAACCGCGAGGTTGCCGTCAAGTTTCTGCTCAACCTGGTGGCGGATGAGGACGACCCCGGGTTCGCTGCCCTCCTGGAAGGTGCCCGGGCCGCCGCCGCGCTGCGCCACGAGGGTCTGAACGCCGTCCTCCACGCCGACGTGGTCGATCGCGTGCCGTTCCTGGTGATGGAGTACGTCGAAGGACCGACGGTTTCACAGGTCTTGCAGCGCTTCGGGAAACTCTCTCCGTGCGTGGTGCGGCTGTTGTTGGAGGCGACCTGCGCGGCAGTGGGCGAATTGCACGATCAGAACGTGATCCACCGCGACATCAAGCCTTCCAACATCCTGCTGTCACAGGACGGCAAGCCCGTCCTCACCGACTTTGGTCTGGCCTGCTGGCGCAGTTCCACGAGCCTCGGAACCACCGTGAAGGGCGTGGCCGGGACGCCCGCCTACATGGCCCCCGAGATGTTCGAAAAGACCGTCTCGCCCCGGAGCGATGTTTACGCGATCGGGGCGATGGCCTTCGAGATGTTGATCGGCGAAGTCCCGTTCGAGGGATCTCTGGAGGCGATCGAGAAAGCTCACCGCGAACAGGCCCTTCCCCCCGAGGCCCTGGCCTCGCTCAACTCGGAACTTGCGCAGCTGATCGAGCGGTCGATGCACAAGAACCCGATGTTCCGCTACAAGAGTGCCCGGCACATGCTGCGGGCCGTCGAAGAAGTCTTCGCCGGAATGGATCAGGCCCATGTCGGTTCATCCAGGGGCAAGCCGGAACTCGCCTCGATCATCAGCCGCGCGTTCAAGGGGTGTGACGACGGATCGCTCGCCGGCTCCGCCGCTGACATGCGGGGAACCTACTACGACCGCCTCGGGACGCTGGTGAACTCCCGCAAAAAGCCGACCACGAACCCCGGCGCCTCCGACGACGAACTCCTGCAACGAATCTCCCAGGACACGCCGTGCGTCCGCTGCGGGAGCAATCTGAAAGGCGAACCCGTCACCGGCCGCTGCCCGAATTGTTTGCTCCTGGTGAAACTTACCCTGAATCCGGAGGCCGGCGCGGCTTCCGGCGGCACCTGGAAACGTACCCAAAGCCGGCCTGAAGCAGCGTGCGAACCGGAGACGGCGACCGCCCCAGCGGCCGGAGTGGAACCGTCGGTGCATGCTCTCCAATCCCGCCTTGTCCCAACTCAACCTCCCGCCCCGGCTCCCTTGGCCGGGGGACCCAAAGCGGAAAGTTGGAAGGGGTCGATCAAACGATTGTGGAACGACCTGCTGGGGCGGTAAGTAAGGAAGGGAAATGGAATTGACGGAATTCCCTACACTTTACTGTACTTTGGGATGTGGGGAGCTTGGCACCTTGGAATGATGGATGGGTACTACGAAGGGTCGCCGTCAAGTCGCGTTTTCACGACGCCGCACAGGCGCGATTCGTTGGACGTGCTCTGGACTTCGTTCCACCTGCCTTGCGCATTTATCGCGGACCCGTTGCACTGGGCTTCGGAAACGCGAGTGGTCGGGGTGTCGCAACTGCGGGGCACGCGTCCAGACGAGGTGCTGTTTCCTTCGCAAAAAGCGATGTTGCTCAACTACGATCTCCTGATGTTGAACGCAGATATCGAGCAGGTTTTTCGAGGGACGCGCGCGCAAGGCGCGTTCGCAGACGGTCATGCCGCCATCCGGCAGACGCGCGGCTCGGGCGTAGGCCCGGAGATGGGCGATGGAGGGCCGCCGGGCTCGTACGACCACTACGCCGGGTTTCCCCCTTGGCAGCACACGCATCAGGGTGTCCGCGGACGCGACGTTCCCTGACCCCGCGGAGTGGAAGGCGTCCGCGAAGAGATTCTGGAATTCCTTTTCAGGGTGCCGGATGTTTCGCGGTCGGACACGATCGCAACCCTGATATGACCCACAGGTGGATTCCGGGCGGCACCATGCGAACCCTTTGGGTCTGGACATCCTGAATCCCAACACCCCTGATCTTGGCCATGAAGCGCCACCGCCGCTGGCTCCGCGCACTCCGGAGTCGGAAGCGACGAGCCCGGAGGGGCTAGCGCCGAATGGGGACAATGAACCCACGGAGCCCAAGAACGAGTTCCCCGCGACGCCGACCCCGCTGATCCCCGGTATGCCCGTTCCGGCCGGCCAACTCGTGCCGCGGATGATGCCCGCTCCCAAGCCGCCGCTCTTGCGGCCCCGCAAGGTGCGGGGCGGTGTGCGGCTGGGGCGGGAAGTAACCGAACTCAGCGGCTGGGCAGCCCAGCGTTGGCTCCGGATTGTCGAAGCTGCGGCGTCCGGCGAAATCCTGAAAGAATCCCTGACCGCCTACGCCGAAGCCGGTCAAACTCGTCGAATCGCCTACCTGCCGGGTCGGATCGAAGCGGCGGTCCAAGGCCGTGCCGACCGGGCATATACCACGATGCTCCGCGTCGTCCCGTTCTCGCCCGAGCATTGGGATCGCGTCGTCGAAGGCCTTTCGGAAGGTGCGGTCTACGCCGCGAAATTGCTGGCGGGCGAGATGCCCAGCAACATCGAAGACGTCTTCGCGCCGCTGGGCCTTCGCCTGTTTCCGATGGATGCTTCCGATGTCAGCGTCAGTTGCTCGTGTGTGGATTTCCGAGACAAGGAAGCGGCCAACGCGAAGGCCGAAGGCGAACCCAAGCCCGAGTTTTGGTGCAAGCACATCGTGTGTGTGGCGTATCTCTTCGCCGAACGCCTGAGTGTCGAGCCCTTCCTGATGTTCGCGCTGCGGGGCGTCGAAGGCCAGGACATGCTCGATCGGCTGCGCCAGCGCCGGGCCGTGACGGGGGCTGCGCTGGGCGCCACGCCGGTGTACAAGCAGCGTGTGCCGGGCGTTTCCGACCGCGAACCCAAACCCTTCGAGGCGGATTTGGACCACTTCTGGCACGCCGGCGTCGACCTCACGCAGATCGACATGCCCATCGAGCCGCCCGCCGTCAGCCACCCGCTCCTGCGTCGCTTGGGGCCCAGCCCCTTCCTCGCCGCCGCGTTCCCGCTCGTCGGATTGCTCGCCAGCTGCTACGAAGCCATCAGCGAAGACGCCCTCCGAGGCGAGCCGACGAGCGAGGTGCCGGATGAAGATGCGCCCCCCGGCGATTGACGCCGGGGCGATTCTTCAAATGACTTCGCGTGACTTCCTCGTCACGTCCCTCATCGGCTAGAAATTGAAGACCGACTCGAACACGCGGGTCAGCAGTCCTTTGGTGGCGGCGGCCTTGATCTCGCCCTCGTTCTTTACGATCAGCGTCATGTCCGCGAGTTGAGACGAGAGGACGGTGTTGCTGTCGGTGACGTCTTCCCGCCGGCACTCGCCCGCGAGCACCAACGACTGGACCTCCTCGTCCTTGGCGATGGTGCGTTTGGCCTCCAGCACCAAAACACCGTTGGGTTTGACGTCGATGATCGTTGCGGTGATGCGGTCGGTGAAGCGGTCGGAACGCTCGTACTTTCCGTCGCCCTTGAACTTGGGATTGGCCGAGAGGTCAACGCCCGTGAGGGGTGAGCCTTCGTCGGTTTCCGCGATCAGTTCGAGCAACTGGCTGACGCTCGGCAACTGCTTCAGGCCCGCCTTAATCTTGACGTCCTTCTTGGTGTCCAACTTTGAGGTGGCGGTCTGCTTGCTCAGTTCGGAGATGATGATCGTGACCTTGTCATGAAGCGCGTAGGTTCGCGGCTTGGGCGATTCAACCAGTGTGAGGCTGTAGCCGCGCAACGCGGCCTTCGGGTCGGGCTCGCCGGCCGCATTCACCACGGGCTCCGGCGGTCGGCGCAGCAAACTCTGCGCTCCCGCAGTGGCCGCCCACGCCGCGCCCGCAACCGCGACGGCCACTGCCCCGCCCATCCGTGTTCTCGTGGATCTCATGTCTTCTCCTCCCGGAAATCTCCGCCTATCGCCCCGCGACTTCCATGACGGCCCGTTCCGGCCCCGACACTCTGGCCGCGAACGACCGCTTGCCGCTCAGCGATTGGAACTGAACGACTTCGTCCTCGCAGGCGTGGGCGAGTGCCCGGGCCCGCAGTTGGATGATCAAGCCCCCGCTCACGCAATCCACCATGCAGACGTCGCCCTTGCTGACGACGCGGCGGGCTTGCACGTGCCGCTCCTCCACGACTTGGCCCTCGCCGATGCGGGTGCGCGCGGCCTTGCCCACGATTGATTCGATCGGCACCACCGCGATCGAGGGCGGCAGCCAGTCCGGGTTGGTCACCAGCATCGCTCCGATCACGATTTCACCTTTCGCGATCGTCGCGCCGGCCCGGGTTACCGATCTTCGGATGCTCGGGGTGGTTCGCACTGTCGCGCTGGCGGCGAGTCGGTCACCGTCGAAGATGCGGACCTGTACGGGAACCCGATCCCCGGTTCCGCCGAGATCGATCGCCACGACCCGACCGATAACGACCTCCGCGAGAATGGCCGGAGCCGTGTCGTCAAACTTGAGTCGGAGGTTGTCCTCTGAAACACCGTACACCTCGGCGAGTTTGGCGCGGATCCGTCCCCGCACCGAGTCGCCGTCGGAGACTGGCATGGCCGACGTCTCGGGGGCTTGCCGCGGGCTCGGTTCCGGCGCCGTGGCGGGTTGGAACACAAGTTTGCAGGCCTGCCCCGAGATCGCGAAGCGGCCGGCGTTCACCCCCGGCGCTTTCTCGACTAGTTCCCTGATCCGCCCCACCCCGATCACCAGGCCGTCAACGAACAGAGCCTGCGGCACGACGACCACCGACGAAAGCGTGTCCGCACCAACGCCCTCCACCACGGCGACCATGCCCAAGGTGATGTCCGCCTTGGTTTCGACGGCCAGACGCGGGCGGAGCGTGATAGTGCCTTGCCCGCTCGCCGAAGAGACGACGAGAACCATGGCCCACATACCGAGAATAACCGAACGCATCATTTGGACCTCAGGAGTTCACGGATCACCGATCACGCTCCGATCACCGACGCAACTGGGCGATTGACCGCAGCGACTCGTCCGCCGCGCGGATCGTCTGGCTGTTCATCTCGAAGGCGCGTTGCGTTCGGATCAGATCGATCAGTTCTCGCGTCGGATCAACGTTCGACGACTCCAGAAACCCACCCAGGAGGGAGCCTCGGTTGTCTTCGCCCGGGTTTCCGGTGTTGGGCGGCCCCGAGGCTTCGGTTTCCACATAAAGATTCTCCCCAACCTGCTTCAGGCCGGTTGAGTTGATGAACGTGGCCACGAGAATCTGGCCGGCCTCCTGCTGCTCGGGGTTGCCGGCCTCGGTGTACAGCACGCGCCCGTCGGGGCCGATGGTGACCGATTCGGCGGTATCGGGTATGGTGATGCCCTCGATCCGCCGGCCTTGGTCATTGCCCAGCACGAGTTCGCCGTCGGCGTTCATCGTGAAGTTGCCGGCCCGGGTGTAGGCCTTACCGCCGTTGCCGAGTTGGTCCTCCACCTGCACCTCGAAGAACCCGTCGCCGTCGATCATCGCATCCAGCGGCCGATCCGTCAGTTGCGGCGCTCCTTGCTGAAAATCTAACTGGGTGCCCGCGACCTTGACCCCCAGGCCCACATACACCCCCATCGGGCGCTGATCCTCGTTGGCGTTCAGGGTGCCCGACTGCGCCTTCTCGATGTAAAGCAGATCCTGGAAGTTCACCCGGCTCGTCTTGAAGCCCTGCGTGTTGATGTTGGCGAGGTTGTTCGCGGTGACATCGAGAGCGGTGTTGAGTGCCGAGAGCCCGGAGGCAGCGGAATGCAGTGCATTGATGGCCATGTGGTCACAAACTCCTGTGGTCTGGTTTTACGCCGAGGGGCGCCCCAACCCGTTGATCGCGCGGTCCAGAAGCCGGTCGTGCTGCTGGATCATCGAAGCATTCAGGTCAACGTCGCGGGAGGCGCTCGTCACTTCCATAAGCACCCGGACTTCATCGACGGACGAATCCTCGACGTGCCGCTGCCGGAGCATACCGCTGGCCGGTTTTCTCGAAGCGAGTGCGTCCGACGATGCGGCGAAGAGGCTGTGGCCTTGCTTGGAGAGCGCCCGCTTGTCCGCGACCTCCACGAACTGGAGTTGGGCCACGACCGCGCCGCCTTGCCGCACCACACCCGCGGCATCGATATCCACCGATACCCCGTCGCGGAGCACGATCGGCCGGTTCTGCGTGTCGAGCACCGGCAACCCGGAACTGCCCATCACCAGTCGCCCCGTGCGGTCCCGCGTCAGACGCCCGTCTCGCGTCAGGCGAACCCGGTCCCCCGCTTCGCTGTGTTCTTCGCGGACCGCCAAAAATCCCGGCCCCTCGATCGCCAAGTCGAGCGCGTTCCCCGTGGCCTTCAGCGAACCCTGCGAAAAGTTCACTAAGTTGGCATTCAGCACTGCACCGCCACCCAGTCGCCGCAGCAAGGCGTTGGAGGGCAGGTGCCCGACGCCGTCTTCGGCGATCACGTCAAGACGCGGGCGGGTCGTCGGTAAGTCCGGTTTATACCCGACGGAATCCATGTTCGCCAGGTTGTTGGCGTAGACGTCCTGACGGTACATCGCCGTCATCAACCCGGAAGCGGCGATCTGGATTCCGTACGACACGTCGATTGCTCCAGTTGAATCCGGCGCGTGTCGCCGTTCATTCAATCCTGAAGCCTTCACAAGCAGCGTGCCACGTTTTCGCGACGCGAAGTTTGCGCCTTACGCCCTATCGACTTCCGCACGACCCTTTGCTCTTTCCGCACGGACAACACCCACCCGAGTTGCTGCGCAGAAGGTCGGTGCCCGCCCGGCTGCTCCCGCTCCCGGAACCGCCGGTAGCAAAGGTGGAGGCAACACGGGTGAATGTGCGGCCCCGGCCCTCAGGATCGACCACCGGCCCGTCGGCCTCCGCACTCGGCCGGATCAGTTCCACCAGCGCTCCGTCGGTAGGGCACCGATACTCGTAGATGGGCATTTTCTTTGATCCTCTCGGCACCCTCGGGCCCGCCGCGCAACTTTCGTCCGAAACCCCTCATGGGCGAGCTGTCTCTTAGCGCGGCGTCGCCGCCGGCGCGGGGGCCTTTGGAAGGGCTGGCTGCTCGCCGAAGGGCAGGGCATCCACCAACTTGGCAGAAACAATCCGGGGGGGCGACTGCGGTCTGCTCATCTCGCCCGACCCATTATCCACCACCGGTGTTGCCGCAATCTTCGTGAGGGCGTCTTGGCCGTCGATAAGTTCCGCGAACGAGCAATAGCCACCATCCAGGAACTTGGTGCCTTCGCGGCTGAGACAGATGAAGACCTGCGAGCCGGCGCTGTTGGGGTCGTTGCTGCGGGCCATCGAAAGCACGCCGAAATCGTGCGGGAGGGTGCTGTTTTCGAGGTCAATGGAGAAGCCGGGGCCGCCCGAACCAGTGCCCATGGGGTCACCCACCTGAACCATAAACGGAGGCCGTCCGGCCTGAGAACCCATGATGCGGTGGAAGATAATGTCGGTGTAGAAGCCGCCACCGGCCAAACCCATGAAATTCCACGCGGTGTTGGGCGCCTGATCGGGCCGCATCCGGAAGGTCATCGGGCCCTCGCTGGTTTCGATGCGGACGTTTTTCTCCACATACGCCCTGAGCCCGTTGTAAGAACGGCCTGTTGGCGCAAAGGCGGGACGACCGGAATTTGGATCCTTGAACGCCGGATTCCCGTCAAGCAACGGCTGGAGAACGACCGGCGGGCCGATCTTTTTCTCGCCGACGATCAACTGGGCGTACGCAACTTTGGCGGATTTTTGTTCCCAAAACTTCGGAAAGAGCATCGCCAGATTGGCGCCGCCCGGCACAACCGGGGCCGTTTCGGTGGGTTCCGCCGAGCCGGGGGCGAAGAGCCCGATCGTGGCCTCACCCTTGGTGTCGGCGGGCACCGCGACCTGCACGGGTATCGACCGGCCGACCCCGTAATAGGTGCGGTCGGGCGTGAGTTGGGCCAAGGAGGGCGCAACTGTCAGGATCATCACAAAAAAGGCGGGGAACAGGGCTCGGACCATGAATTATCACTCCAAGAGGCCCCCACAGCGGGGCGGCGTTGGAGTGTAGACCCCGGGCGGCGAAATGAAGTTCCCGAGGATTACCTCATTCCGGGATCAGCGATTGGTGTTGGCGTTGGCGTTGGCGCTCGCATCGAAGAGCAGCCAAGTGCTATTGACGCTGCGGGCCACGGCGGATTCTTTCGTATCCGCCATGTTGTCGGCGAGCCGACCAGCGGGGTCCGAATACCAGTGCACCGTGAGGTCGGCGCGGAAGAAATTAACTCCCACCTTGTGGTTGTAGTCGCTTTTGATCCGCATTCCATCCGCCAAAAGGGAGGATTGGGCGGGGTTGATCAGGTAGAGATTAAAGGTGATCGGACCGGCTTCACCCAACTCTCCACCGCCCGTCGGACCGGCACCGCGGAAGTGATAGTTGGAGACAATCTCGGAGACGGGATTGTGCCACGATTGGGCGAACGTTCCGTACCGGTTGTCGCCGGTGTGTGAAGGACAATAGAACAATTTGGGGGGCGGGAGATACTGAGCGGAGTGCAGGATACCCAACCCATCCCAGCCACCCAAACTGGCGTCGGCGCGAGCGGAATCGAGCCGAAGGGTCAGCATGTGCTGAGGCTCCGGGTCGGCACGCCCCGGTCCCAAGGGGGGCAAGAAAACGCTGGGAGGAAGACGCCCGCCGTGCGCGTCGGCGTACATCACCAAACCAAGGCCGATCTGCCGGATGTTTGATTGACAGACGACCCGTCGGGCCGCTTCGTGTACCTTGCCCAAACTGGGGAGCAGAAGGCCGATAAGCACGGCGATGACGGTGGTGGTCACAAGAACGTCGAGTAATGAGAACCCGCGACGGGGAGTGGCACCCCGTGCTGATCGGCACCCGATCTGCTGAACCCTCAACTCTGGCACCGACACCCCTTCGGAACAAACGGCCCCACCGACGAACTTCCCATACGATACCAGTTTCTCGCAAGTTGAGCAAGGGGTAAAAACCCGAATCGAACCGAAATCTACTAGAGTTTTCACTTGTAACCCCAACACAATTTTGCAAGAAACGGCCCCCGACAGAGGATCTTGGGCGCGTTGCCGCCGTATAGCAGCTTGCCCGCGGTGAAGTCCGTTTCATGGATTTTCTCCGCGGGGGTTTAGACGGAAAACGAGCCTGAAGGCCTCAGAATGGGATTCGGGTTCCAAATGGTAGAATTCAAATGCGGGCAACTCTGAAGAGGCCCGTATGTTCTGGTGGTTTCCCGAAGTCTGTTCTCCGGGGGAGTGGGTGGAAATCAGTGCTTCAGATGAGCGGGTAATTCGGAGATGGCCGCGCGCGAGAACAAGCCCGAAAGCCGAGGTCAGATCGACTTGGATCTGATGCGCCGGGTGAGCCGGAACGAAGAGCCCGCGATTATCGATTTGTACGAACGTTTCGGCTCCTTGGTGTTCCGGATGGCCCTCCAAGCCTTACCGGGGCGGGCGGAAGCGGAAGACGCGGTTCAGGAAGTTTTCGTCCGCTTGTGGCGGACGGCGGAAAAGTACGACCCGGAGCGGTCGGCGTTGGTGACTTGGGTCATGCTTATTTCGCGGCGTTACTTGGTAGACAAGTTGCGGCGGAACAAGGCCAGGATCAAGCCGACATCGCTGGATCAGCCGCAGGTACCGACGATTCAGGCGGACGACGAAGAGTCGCCCAAATTGGAACAGACTGAGAAACTAGCCGGACTCATGCAACGGATTTCGGGTTTGCCAGTACTTCAACAGACGGTGATCAAGGGTGCCTACCTCAGAGGTCAGACCCTCCGTCAAATTTCGGATGAAACCGGAAAGCCTCTCGGGACGATCAAGTCAGCCCTCAGTCGAGCGCTGGTGAAACTCAGGGAAAGGACCGGCGAGGAGTTAGCCTTATGACCTTCAAAGAACTGATAGAAAATGCCCACTTGGACGCTTTGGGTCTTCTCGAGGCCGATGAAGAGGTGGCCTTCGATGCCGCCTTTTATGCTGCGTCGCCCCATGTGCGTGCCCAAGTCCGCAGCGAGCAGGCCCGTTGGTCTCGGATGGATGCGACGCTTCCCCAGATGAATCCGGGCGATTTCGAGCCGGGCCCCCACCTCCGCGAGATGGTGCTGGAACGGATCCGCGAGGCCATCAGTGCCGATCAGGGTCGGCTGACCACGTTGGCCTCCGGGCGTCGGGCTTGGCACCGCACGGGCATGATCGCGCTCGCGACCGCCGCGCTCGCGTTCGGTGCGGCGTTCTTCACTGTCAGCAGTCAGAACCGCCGCATGGCCTCCGACTTCCAGAAGAACCGTGAACTCGAAGGCCCGCTGATGTTGCTGCGGAACGGTCAGGTGACCAAAGACATGCTCGCGAGCGCGGAAACCGTGCGGATCGCGTTCTCGCCCGTGGATGAAACGTTTCGGGGCGAAGCGTGCCTGTGGGTTCATCCGAAATGGGAGGGCGAGGCGAGGTTGATTTTTAGCGGGATCCCCTTGCAAGAAGGCCACACCCTGCGGCTCGCGATCGTTGATGCGACCAACAAAGTGGTACGAGAATTGACCACTTCGTTCGCAAGTGATGGCTCGCTGGCCTTGGAATCCGTGGACGTGACGAGCGTCGCCGCGGGCGTCAGGATCGCGATTATCGACGTCGCCTCTGGTCAGTCGGTGTCGTCGGGCGTGGCGGTTCTGAGTGCTGCGTTCGTTCGGGCGTGAGCGTTCAGCCGTCAGGTTCGCGCGAATGGTATGACAGCCCCCGATTCTCGGGGGTTGTTTTATTTACCCGCGCCGTTCAACCCCGACGCGACGGATTGATCCACCGGGCCTCTTCGAGCGTCATCGCAACCTGCTCGTCCTGCTCGAACTCCGACTTGGCCCGGCTCAGACGCCGCCACAATCCCAACGTCGCGCCCAAGGAGATCGCAGCCCCCGCCCCCAGTATGCCGAGCGCGTAGAACGTGCGAACGTTGTCGATGGGGGTGTCGCCGGCCTCGGCCTCGCGAGAAATTCGGGTCGCCCCGCCGTCGATGCGGCGCTGTTGCGAACCGTTCGCGAAGCTCGCGAGGGCCGCGGAGAAGGTATCGAGGGTCCGGGCGGTTCGATCCGCCCCCTCACCCGAAAGCCGTACCCGTAATTCGCCGTCGGCCAGCGACTCGGTCCTCACGGAAGCGGTGACGAGTTCGCTGATCGCCGCGGGAGTCGCAAGTTCGGTAGAACCGTGGCGTTTGAAGCGTTCCGCAGCTGCTTCGTGGAACATCGGGTCTCGTATCAGAGATTCGTGGTAGCGCTGCCATTCGGCCCGTTCCGCAGGGTTGAGATCCCGGCCGCGTCCTTCGGCCACGAGGATCGACTCGGCCATGAATCGAGCCGGCGCGACTTCGCGGGCGATCGCCCAAGCCAAGCCGGCCAGCAGCGAGAACCCGAGCACTCCGCAGAAGACCGAAATGACCGCCCGGCCGCCCGCGTGCCTGCGCTGAGACTTTCGATCTGCTTCCAGAACGCGGTCGCGGATCGCCGCAAGGTCCGCCCGGTGGCTTAAAACCTGCTCGCACTGCTCGAACCGCTTCGACAGGCCCTCGCTGGCCTTGCGCACCTTGAGAGCGTGGGCCCGAACCATGTCGCGGTATTTCCGCAATCGGTCCGGGCGGCCCGCCGACCAAGCCGGAGCGGATACTCCCGCTGCCGACTCGCCGGCCGGTGACGTTTGTCCGGCGAACGCGATCCGCGCGACGAGGGTTTCCTCCGACTCCCGGGACTCCGCCAGCCGCGCCCTAAGAGTCTCGATCGCCGCGGCCAGGCGTTCTACATCCACGGCGAGCGACGACTCGGCCAAGGTCGCCCGGACGCATTCGGCCCGCTCGGCGGCCAACAGCGATTCATACTCTTGAAACACCTCGGCCGTACGGGTTTTCAAGACGTCCGAGTCGGCGCGTGCCTCGCTGAGGGCATGGGCGGACTGCGTCGCCGCGGTTGCAAGTTCAGACTGCTGGAGTTCGGCTTCGCGGAGGGTCCTCTCCCGGAGGTCGAGAGCGGACTGGCGAGCGGCGCACTCGGAGCGCGACCGGCGGAGTAACTCTGACTCACCGGCGATGTCGGCTTGCAAGCCTTCGAGTTCAGAGGCCCGGGCCAAGGCCGAGCGTTCCGCGGCCCGTGCGGCTTCGGCCTGGGCGTTCGAGGCTTCCTCGAGGCGCTTCTGGCGAGCGATCAGTTCGCCCTGCCGACGCTCGATCGCAGCGCGATCACGCTCGATCTCGGCCTGGAGCTCCTCGGCACGAAGTGCCCGTTCTCCCAGTTCGGTGTCGCGTTTTCGTGAGCCGATCTCCCATTCGCGACGGGCTTGTTCGAGAGCCGTGGTCTGAGCGGTCAGCTCCTGAGTTGATCGGTCCAGATCGCTCCGCGTCCGCTGGTTCTCCGCTTCGAGAGACGCGAGTTCGGCCCGTTGCGAATCGAGTTCGGCGCGGGCCGCTTCACAATCCGCCCGGCTCTGGGCGATCTCGGAACGCGCCTGGGCCGCGGCCGCTTCGGCCTGGGCCGCGCGTTCCTGAATCTCGATTCGCCCCGCCTCCACCCGCGTGGCGAGATTTTCCAGCTCCACTCGGCGGAGATCGATCGCGCCCTGCTGGCCCGCGAGGTCGCTCTCGCGGACGGCCAAGCGTTCCTGGATCGCCTGCCGTTCGAGGTAGAGCGCCTTCAGGCTGGTCAGCCCGGTTTCAAATTCGGCTAAGACCTGCATGACGTCCGCAGCGCCACCAGGGGAGGCCACGGGCGGCGCCGCCGAAGACGGATGGTCTGTGGTTTCGCCCTGTACGCTCATCTCCGTAACGCTCCGATAACGCCCTCTTTAGTGACCGTGCGGTCTTTCGGAAAGGCGCTTGCCGGACAGATATCGGCCCAAGGAAAGTATCTCTGAACCGGAAGCGGCGGAACGTCGTAAGATGAGCCCTTGTCCGGGCGGTTTGAACGGTCGATGATCCGTTCCGATCGAGCTCGGCGGTATCGTGCTCAGATTGTTCACAAAAGGAGACTTGTCATATGAAGTGCGCCGGATCATGCGGTCTTTTCAAGAGCTTCGCGTCGGTGGGCGGGCTCATGGTCGCGGGGCTGGGCGGTTACAACGCCATCACAACCGGGTGCGTGTTCGGCACGTGTGATGCGGACGCTTCCCTCCGATCGAGCCTCGTTCCGGCTTCTGACGTGCTGCGGGGCGGCGGCTGCTGCGGGCTTTCTGAGTTGGAAGCCTGCTCCGAAGCGCCTTGCGAGACCGAAGCAACGGACGTCGCTGCGGCTGCCGAGATCGGGTCGGAGACGCTGGACACTGTGGTTCCCGCCGCTGGTGAATCCGTCGATGCCGCGCCTACGGGCGGCTGAGCAGTGCCCGTTCCCGAGTTTTTTCTCTTCAAGACCGAACCCATCGCGTTTTCTTACGCTGATCTGGTAAAGTCCGGGTCGTCTATTTGGGACGGGGTGTCCAACGCGGCAGCGCTGATTCATCTTCGCGCCGTGCGGCCGGATGACATGGTGTTTGTGTACCACACCGGAGATGAGAAATCCATCGTCGGAGTCGCCCGGGCAACGACCGAGCCGTTCGAAGATCCGAAACGACCCGGGCGAAATGCCCGCGGCGAACCCGAGTTCGCTGTGGTGACCTTGGAAGCCATCGGCGCGTTCACGCATCCGGTGACTCTCGGGCGGATCAAGGCGGACCCTCGCTTCAAAACGTTCCTGCTTGTGACACAATCGAGACTCAGCGTCATGCCCGTGCTAGCGCCGGTGGCGGCGGTATTGGCGGCGTGGGGCAAGGGCGGCGTATGAGTTTAAGAACCATATCAATCGCCCGTTCTATTTGGGCGCGAGGATCGCGAGTCCGTCGGCCCAAGCGGGTCCGCTGAAAACCTACGCACGGGCGGCTGGAACTTTCGACGGGATCGGACGAGGGAGCGGCTGCGGACTAGGTATGAGGACGAACACTCAATTTGGCATAATCCGCGCGAGAAACTTGCAAATAATAGAGCGAAACCAGAATATCGTGTATCCGTGTTCAGGGAATGCCGGTATCATCCCGATCCAGCAAGGGGATGTTTCAGGGAGCCCGAACCATGAACCGCCTGTTGATCCTTCGCGTTCCAATCGCGGCCCTCTCGTTTTCGTTTGCAGCAGCGGCCCAGCCTGTCGTGGCACCGCCTCCGGTCGTCGTTTGCGATCCGATCGACTACCCGCCGCAATCTCCACCGAACGGCGGATGCGAATGGGTCTATGGAGGCAACGGCACGGTCGTTTCTTTTCGCGAAGTGATCGTGCGCGACAACACCCGGCTGATCAAAACGAATTGGCAGATGATTCCGCACTGTGGATGCGGGTGGTACCCGATCCCGCAGCCCTGCCCGCCCTGCTTGCCGACCACGATCACCAACACGTCGGTTGAGAGTGTGTCGTGGTCGGTTTCAAGCTCTCAATCGCTTGAGTCCGGTCTGGCCCTCAAGTTTGCGCTCTTCGCCGAGTTGGGGGTCAACATGGAGTTCACAGAAGCCCAGTCGCAGTCGCTCAGCGGGAGCGCATCGGTGACGACCACCCAGCAATTGGGTGTGCAGCCGTTGCTCTGTTTCAACCGACACTACCGCTTTGTCTCGCAGCGCCGGACCATCACCATGAATCGGTACCGCGATTGGGAATACGCGTGGGTCGAATATTGCCCCGACCCGGGGCGATTCACCACGACCCTGTGTTCAGAAGTCGTCCGAGGAACCGCTACCTACCAATCTCCTCGCTTTGCTCAGTATGCTCCGCAGGAACCGCCTTGCGGCGGCGTGGTGGTGGGAAACCCGGACGAGTATGATGGGAGGCGTGAAACCCCATGCTGCCCCGATGTCTGCGAGCCGCCCCCGACCGGACACCCATGCTGCGGATGCGAGGTGACGCCATGAACAAATTGACTTCTGGAGGTATGATGCAACGACCTAACCGACGCTGGGCTCTACTGGTTCTGCCCTTGCTGATCGCCGCCACAACCGTGGCGGGTGTCGGGCTCGCAAGAATGACGCGGCCGGGTCAAGATCCTTCGGGCGGCCAATCGCCCACCGCGATTCCGGCACCGCGCTTGACGCGGACACCGAATCTACGCATCGAGGCATTTCGTCTGATCGAGGCCCGTCGCTTTGAGGAAGCAGAGATGCTCCTCCAATCGGTTGAGTCTGCCCCTCCCGACTTGATAGACGTCCCGGACGCCAAAAGACTCCGGGCGATGAGTTGGATTGCCCAAGGGTTTCCCGGCACCGCGGAGGCGGACCTGTTAGAGGCTCACGCGATCGTGGAAAAGATGGGGGGGTACACCTCTGCCCGACCGGGTTACTTCGCCACGATCGAACTCGACCTGGCGCAGCTCTATCTGAACCATCTTGACGACGGGCACGCTGCAGCGGAGCGTTACGGTTCCGTGTGGAAAGCCCGGGCCGTGATCAGCGCACGAGATGCCCACATCGCGGCGACCCAGCGCGCGTTCGCGCTGGCCCGGGTGGGTAGGCAGGTCGAGGCCGAAGCCCAGGCCGTCGAACTCCTTGCTTTCCATGCCGGTGATACTCGCTTGGGAATGCCGGCGGCGGAAGCCTTGGCGTTTCACCTTTCCCGGACTTGGTGGTTCCGCGACTCGCGGAACCTCGTCGCGGAACAAGCCCTTCTCTATTCGCTGTGGTCAGACCCACACTTCGCGGATCAACCTCTCCGTATCGAAGTGGGCGTCACCCTCGCGGGGACGCTCCCGATTGGAACGCACGGCGCGGAACGGGCCGCGCTCGCGTCGGATGTGACCGCACTCCTGCGGGGTGTTGGGGCGCGTCCTGATCCGGCTCTCTTGTGGTCGGCGGAAGATAAAGCCCTCTGGCGCGATCAACTCTCGGTGCTGATTCGGGACACGGGCGGCGCTGGCGAGCGTGCAGCAATTGAAGCCGTTGGAACGGGCCGCGAATGAGCGGCCGCAGCGGCGGAGCGGCCGACCGTCGGCGGCCGGGGAACGCGTCTCCAATCACCTGTGGTTGTTACCCGGGTCCAGCCGTTCTCGAACCATCTCGCCGACAAAGTTGAGTGCCAAGAGCGTCGAGGCGAGCAGCCCGCACGGGAAGACCAGCAGCCACCAGTGCGACCGGTACGGATTCAGTTCACCCAGCCCTTCCGCGGCGAGGTTCCCCCAACTCGGCAGGGGGGGCTTCACGCCGATTCCTAGAAAACTCAGAAAACTTTCCTGAAGGATGGCCTGCGGCACGGCGAGGGTCGCGTAGACCACGATCGGGCCGGCCAGATTGGGAAGCAGGTGACGGAAGAAAATCCGACGGCGCGAGACCCCCACGACCCTTGCCGCGTCGATGAACGGGCGGGACTTCAGGCTCAGCACTTGGCCCCGGATGACGCGGGCCATGGTGAGCCAACTGACGGCACCGATGGCGACCACGAGAGTTCCCAGGTCGAACAGCATCCGAGTGTGCTCGCTCAACACCCGCGGCGGCTTGGCGGCGAACGCTGCGGCCTCCATCGTGTTCTTGCGCTCCGGGTGTTCCTCGAGCCAGCGGGAGATCTCTTCCGAGGATTGGACGCCGCTCGCTTCCCCGCGGACGGCCTCGCGAACCAACGCCGCGCGATCCCCATGGCGTGAAACGTACTCGGAGAGGACGCTGTCTCCGGCGACGGAGAGCAGGACAACCAGCAACACGTACGGCAGGCCGTACAAGATATCGACGATGCGCATCATGACCGCATCGGTAGCCCCCCCGGCATAGGCGGCGATGGCGCCGTAGAGGGTGCCCAGTGTGACGCTCAACCCGGCGGCGATGAACCCCACGAGGAGCGAAATCGCCCCTCCCGCGAGGCAACGCACCAGCACGCTGCGGCCCAGCAGATCAGAACCGAGCCAGAATTCGGGGACGCCGCCCATTCCGTCAAAGCGGGCGTGGGTAACAGCATCGGGCACGACCCAGAGCGGCGGAACGCGAGCTTCAACGGGAGAACCCGCGGCATACCGGGGCGTTAGAGCGACCGATTCGGGCTCGGACACGCGCCCGCACGAATACGGGAGGGTGAGCAAGCACAGAGCGACAAGGGCGGCCAAGAGTGCCGCGGAGATCCGACCGAGGGTGTGGCGGTGCGGCATTGCGGGGTGACGGTAGGAAAGCCCCACAACGCCTCCCGGCGGGAACCGGATGCGAAAAGCGACACACCGACATGGCGGGTCGTCCCGTCAGGGCGAGTTGGGATCAATCCCCAGGATTTTGAGGTTTCTTTGATTCGCCTTGAACGCGAAGTCGAACAGATCGCCGAGAACCGGGACCGTTCCGATGATCGCATCGACCACGACATTGCCGAGCATGCGCGCCACCTGAGCCTGAGTCGCCCCGAGTTTGTAACCTTCGTACACGATATAAAGAGAAACCGCGGTGGTGATGGCATCGCCCACGCCCGGGATGAGCCCGATGATGGGGTCGAGGCCCACTTTGGACTTGAGTCCCGGAATCTCGATCGAATTGTCCATGAGGCGGGCGACAAAGCGGAGACGGCGGAGACGCTGTTCGGCACCGGTTGCCGCGAACGTGAACGGTTCGCCTGCGGTCTCCCGAGCCCCGGCCCGGACGCGGACATTTTCTCTTTGCGGCGCGTCGCCGTTTGCTCCCATCGATCGCGTCATGTGTTCATCCTCAGACGGCCGCCTGAAAGGCGATCCAACGGTGACGTGAAGTCCGATTCATGATTCGGAAATCAGGTCCCACGGTTTCCGAACGGGGAATGCGGGGCGCTCGAATCCGCTGGCTTCCCAGGCTACTCTCAGCGACTCTTTGTGCCGGAGTGGCGGAATTGGCAGACGCGACGGACTCAAAATCCGTTACCCTTAAAAGTGTGTGGGTTCAAGTCCCTCCTCCGGCATTTCCTTGAAACGAAAGTTTGACGAACCCGTAGCCAGTGGCGACCGTGGTTCCCAGTTGTGCGCGTCCCGTCGGCCTTAGGTTAGACTGTGGGCGCCGCCCCGGAGACTCTTGGCATGAATAACGACTCGTTCCCTGCCGACACTACGCCCGAACTCCCGGCGATCCCTCCGGCGTGGCCCAAGGTCATCGGCATCATCAGTATCGTGTGGGGAAGTATCGGGTTGGTCTGCGGCGGATGCGGGATTGCCAGCCCGTTCTTCATGGGCGTGATGCTGCAGGGACAAGGTGAACTCCCGCCGTCGCTGAGTCCGACCCTGACGCAGATGGCGCTGATGGCGTTTGGCCTGCTCCTCGCAATCTTGTTAATCGTGGCGGGTGTGACGACAATGAACCGCAAACCCGCTGGTTTCATAATGCATATTGGATACGCGGTTGTTTCCATCCCGGTCACTCTGCTGGGGCTCTATTTTTCGTGGAAGCAGCAGGCTGAACTGGCCCAGTGGGCGGTAGAGAACCCTGACAACATGATCGCCAAGTCGATGAGCGCCCCGGGGCAGAGCATCGGCCAGGTGGTCGGGCTGGTCTTTGTCGGCACACTCGGGCTGGCGTACCCGATTTTCATCTTGGTGTGGTTCGGGCTCATCAAGAAGCCGCGGGACATGGGGGTTGCAACGGCCTTTGTGTGAGACGGCTTTCGATCGGGCGGCTTGAATCGCGGATTCACACGGCGGATATAGTGGTGTCGAGTAGCGGGCGTAGTTCAGTGGTAGAACGTCGCGTTCCCAACGCGAAAGTCGAGGGTTCGAGCCCCTTCGCCCGCTTTCATGGGACTATCTTCAAGGCGAGTACAGCGGCGCCACTTCGCGCCTCAGGCCGCGTGAGCGATGACCGGGGGTTCCGTTCGGCCGCGGGCTTGGGCGGTCATCTTGAACCGCAACTCCGTCATGGCCCTTGCGAATATGCGATTGGCGGCTTCGTGCGTAATTCCGAGCCGGCGGGCCGCCTTGGCGAGCGGGAGGGCGGGCTCACCGTTGATCCCAAAGAACATCCGAATCAGGCGGGCCGATTTGGGATCAAGACCTTCGACGGCTTGCCCGAGGCGATCGGTTTCATTCCGATCGTCGTTGCGCGCGTCTGAACTTGCCTGCGCGGTGGTACCGCGATCGGGCAACTGAGCGTCAAAGGCGTCGGTGAGGGTGGCGTTGAGAATTTTTGCGGCATCGCAGGCGCGTTGGGCCGCCTCACCTTTGAGCCCCAAAGACACGGCGACTTCGGACGCGCTCGGCGTGCAGCCGGTAGCCGTCTGAAGGCCGCTCTGCTCCCGAATCCAGCGCCGGGCCGCGGTCCGCACCCGTCCGGGCATGGTGACTGCGGAAGCGGATCGGCCAAGGCTCGATCGCATGGCACCCTCTATGTGCTTGATGGCAAAGGTGGAAAACTTGATCCCCCGCGCTGGATCAAAGCGCTCGACCGCCCGGATTAATCCGACGCTGCCGTCCGCCACCAGATCGTCCATCTGGACCGATCGGCCAGCGAAGCGCTTGGCACAGGAAATGACAAGCGCAATATTTGCCTCGACGATCGCGTTGCGGCGTTCAGGAGTGGGGTCCGCCTGATAGTGGCGGAATTCTTCGGCGTTGTTGCGCTCGCGCGTTGGACGGGGCGACTCCCCTATCGCGGCGCGGGAGACACCGTCGACCGAGCCAGTGTGGCGAGCGAAGCGATTGAAATGCATCTGCATGCCTCTATCTTCGCAGGCTGGTCTCAGGTACTGATGAATGCCCAGTGAACTTCCGCTGATCCTGCAAAAAGAAATCGGCTTGGTGATGTCAATGCAATGAAAAAACCCGGCGCTGCATGCACGCCGGGTTAGGAAGCATTTGTTTCCAAAACAAAACGGTCGTTCATCCCACGCAGCCGCGGAACAGTAGAAAGAGGAGAATGAGCGGGATTGGCACTCCGAGCGCCCAGAGCAGAATTCCGCCACGGACCTTTCCCGAACGGGAGCCAAGCCGAGGGATGAGTGGAACAAGGGTTTTCATTGAGCGGATTCCTTGAGTAGGCTTGAGATGTCATCGACATCGGCTGAACATGCAGGGACGCGAATTTACTGTTTCAGGCGTTCGGCCCGGTCGCGCATGTCGCGCACCGTGTCATGGGCTTCTTTGATGCTGACATACTGCCGCGCGATGATCTGCGAGATTGAGTCACCCAGACCGTCCTCAAGTACTTCTTCGTAGCGATGCTTGATCGCGTCCTCGCCGCGTTCGGCCTCTGCCAAAATCGCGTATTCCTCGCCCCGTGCGATCTGTCCGCGCAAACCGAGCCACCATCGATGGAAGGTTCCCAGGGTGGTTCCGCTGGTGCTGGGGCGTTCCCCATTTGCGTAGACGATCGCCTGGAGTTCCTGGGCGAAGCGTGATCGGATGGCGCTGTGTTCTCTGAAAAGGCTCGACAGTTGGGGTTCGTCGAAGCGTTCGGCCGCCTCCTCAAAGCCCTTGGAACTGTCGATGTTGAGGTCGATGAGGTCGTCCAGTTTCCGGGTTGCTTCGTCGGAAATCACTGGGATTGAGTTTGACGTGGTCATATTGATGGTGCCTTCTCGCTCGTTGAATCGGTTATGGCCGCTCTCACAGTTTGATGGATGAGGCGCCGCCCTTGCGGAAGAGGCCCATCAATAAGGAGATGACGAAGAGGACAAGGAAAACGAAGAAAAGGATCTGGGCGATGCTCGATGCACCCGCGGCAATGTTGCCGAAGCCGAAGAGTGCAGCGACAACCGCGACGATGAAAAACACAAGGGCGTAATAGAGCATCAGAGACTCCTAAGAATTCTTTGCATCCGCGAGTTTCGAGGGTTCACACCATTTGAGGAAGGGATGAGCGTGTCAGTTCTTTGCGTCCTGTGCGGCGTCTTCGATCCCGTCGCCGGCCGCCTCAATATCGCGGCCAGCTCCCTCAACCGTGTTGCAAGCCGCCAAGCCGGTGAGCGCGCCAGCGGCGATAATCAGGGCCAAACGGCGGGCAAAGGCATCGGTGCACATGGGGGTCTTGAGATTCGTCACAGGAATTCCTCCGAAATGGGGCGTCTGTTGACGACGCCGTTTGAGATGTGTGTCAAGTTTCGTTCCTCGACATCTGTACTGTCGATGGGCAACCCCGCCGTACGATGAAGCCGGGCTAAATCACCGTTTATGGAAACGTGGGGGTATTCCCAGTAACTGGGAGTTTGAAACCAAAGGGGCGATCACGCCGTGCCGGAACTGGCACGCCATCCTGTCGGGGTCCGACTACGCCACGATGTCGTTCACCAATTCCAGCCCCTCGGTGAGCACGCGCGGGCCTTTTTCAGTGATCAGTACGTCGTGCTCATAATGAACGCTCATCGAGCCGTCCTTCATGTACACGGGCCACTCGTGACCCTTGGTGCGGGTTTCCGGGGCTCCCGCGGCGATCATCGGCTCGACCGCGACCAACGTTCCTGGCCGACACGCCGTGTGAACGTCCGACCACTCACCCGGGTGGGTGGGCACGGTGTTGCTGACGAAGGGCGCCGCGTGCAGTTTGCGGCCGTAGCCGTGGCCCCCCAAGCCCCGGATCAGATGAAATCCGCACTCGGATTCGACATGGCCCTGAACGGTCCGGGCCCAGGCGCCAAAGGTGTTTCCGGGTTTGAGTTCCAGCACGCCGCGGCGAAGGGACTCTTTGCCGCAGGCCATGAGCCGTTTCACTTCCGGCGTGGGCGCGCCGAAGGCGTAGGTCCAAGCGGCATCGCCTACCCAGCCCTGGTAGCGAACGCCGATGTCGACCTTGAGGATGTCACCTTGGCCCAGCGGAGCGAGATGGGAGGCCGCAGTCCCATGAACCACGCAGTGGTTCACACTGAGGCACGCGTGCGACGGGAACTTGGGGCTCTTCGGGATTTGGTACCCCAGAAAGCACGAGCGGCATTTGAGTTCTTCGAGGGTTTTCGCGACCCACAAATCGACCTGCGGCAGCGTGACGCCGGGGCGCAGCCACTTCGAGAGTCGCTGATGTACCTCCACCACCCGCTGGGCGGCGGCGTAAGCACTGTCGGCGTCGTCGGGCGAGATCGGTGGCGGTAAACCCATGAAGCGGAAAGTTTAGGTTCGGTTAAGACGAGTGTCCGCGACCGGCCCGCCCCGGCGTGCGAAACGCCCGCGATTTCATACCGACGCCGGATGCCAGATGGTTTTCATCTCGACGAACGGCTCGATCGACCACGGGTGTGTGCCGACGTCGCCGTCCGCCGGGTCATCGGTCACGATCACGACTCGTTTGAGATTTTCGGCAACGCCGCCACGAAGGAGCGCGGCGTCGGCCCCATCGACCCTCGCACAGATTCCGTCCACATCGCGGTGGGTCGCGATGTGCGGGATGAGTTCGCTGCGCAGGCCCGTGAGAATGTTGACAACCCCTCCCGGGAGATCGCTGGTGGCGAAGACTTCGCCCAAGACCGCCGCGGCGATCGGGTTATCCTGCGATGCCAACGCGATACAGGCGTTACCGGAACAGATCACCGGGGCCAGCAATGACACCAGCCCCAGCAGCGGGAACGAATCGCCGGCCACAACGGCGACCACGCCCGTCGGTTCCGGCACCGTAAAGTTGTAGTAGGGCCCTGTCACCGGGTTATTGCAGCCGAGCACCTGCGAGTATTTGTCGGCCCAGCCCGCGAAGACGACCAGGCGGTCGATCGACGCCTCCACTTCGGCCTCGGGCGAGAAGCGTTGGCCCGCACTTTTTGACGCGACCCGGCGGTCGGACTTTCGCGAGGGGGTTTCCGGAACGACCGCGCCGAGCGCGGCGGCCAGCTCGGGTCGCTTGCCTTCCATCATCTCGGCCATGCGGTACATCACTTGGCCGCGGTTGTACGCGCTCGCTCCCGCCCACTTGGGCTGCACCGAGCGGGCGGCTTCAACGCCATCCCGCAGGTCCTTGCGGGACGCTTGGCACAGATGGACCGTACCGCTCGTCGTCACGACGGGGAGGGTGCGACCGGATTCAGTCCTGGGGAACGAGCCCCCGATGAACAATTTGTAGGTCTTTTGGACATCCAAACGAGCCGTCATTCAGGAGCCCTTGTACGTGTGGAAGCCGTCGAAATGGGCAGACGGGGATTCGAACCCCGAACCCTTCGCATGTAAAGCGAATGCTCTAGCCGTTGAGCTATCCGCCCGGCTACGGACGGAGTTTACGCACCTCCGAGAATGCCGGAGTGAGCATCACTTTCTGGTCGGAGCCTGCACCCGCACCATCTTCGACTTTTTGGCGGGCGCCCGGCGCCGCTCCTGGCTGAGCGACGGGTAGGCGTCGTTGGGAAGACCGCTGAGCGCGACGGTCTTTCCAAGTCGGGCGGATTTGAGAACGGCCTCGATAATGGCGACGTCGATCATGCCTTCGGCACCGCCGGGTTCGGGGTTGCGTCCCGCCCGCACGCACTCTGAGAAGTATTCCAACTCCGGCGCGAATTGGTCTCGCTTGGCGAACGTGGTTTCCTTGGAATGCTTCCCGGCTTCGACGTTCAACCTCAACTCGCCCTGATACTCGAAGGCCGGGTCGAGCGTCAGGAGCCCTTTCGTTCCCACCAGCTGGTACCGCCCCGCATCGGCGGCCCCGAAACTGCAGGTGAACGCGGCCAAACGCTCGTCCGGGAACCGCATCGCCACACTCACCATCTCCCCCACTTCTCGGAACCGCTTGTCGCTTCCCGTGGCCTCCAGCGCGACAACTTCCACGGGGTTGGCTCGGAAGAGGTATCGGGCCGCATTGATGCAGTAGATCCCGATGTCGTAGAGGGGACCGCCGCCCATCTTGGATTGCAGGCGCGTGTTGCCTTCCTTGACCTGCATCGTGAAGACCGAAGAGAACGCCCGCAACTCGCCCAGTTTGCCGCTCTGGGCCCACTGCACCGCGGTCATGTTGGCCCGCTCGAAGTGGAGGCGATAGGCCGTCATCAGCCGCACGTTCCCACGTTCCGCGGCCAGAATCATGGCCTTGCAGTCGCGCACGGTCGTTGCCAGCGGCTTCTCGCAGAGCACATGAACGCCGGCGCGGGCCGCCAGCACGGCGTATTCCCGATGCATCGTGTTGGGCAAGGCGATGTAGACGGCCTCAAAGAGTCCTGACTCGCAGCCCGCCGCAAACTCTTCGTACCCCGCCGCGTGTTCGAGGCCATAGGCCGCCTTGAGCCGCTTCCGCTTGGCCTGATCGCCGCTGTAGAGTGCCACGAGGCGGGAATTGGGAGCGTTGGCGAAGGCCGGCATCACCGCGTTCTGCGCGATGTGACCGGCACCCAGAATCGCGTAGCGCACTGCGTCCCGCCCGCGAACGGTTGCACGGATGAGTTTGTCCGACGCCGACTTCGCACGCTTTGCCACTCATTGCTCCAAAAATATCGCCCCACATTGCACTCGCCGAATATCGAACCGGGGGCTCAAAGGCTGATGAAGCCCGAATGAACCGCCCCAGGGGTTCACCATCGATCCCCCGATGCTTGGCGGGCCGACGCGC
>CAZJXA010000008.1:0-27691 GCA_964549785.1 uncultured Phycisphaeraceae bacterium
GACTCGGACGATGTGGCCGTATTCTTTGCCGCATGGGAAATGGGCTGCTGAACACCACCGCGACCGTCACCATCGCACGGAACGGTCGGCTCGAGATGTACCGCTCCGCCGCCAACACTCCCGCCTTTTGGGAGGCCCAGTGGCGGGCCGCCCCGCCTCTGCGGATGCGCAACCAGCCCATTCCGTCATACTTCCGCCACCTCGTGGAGCGCTACCTTCCCCGCTCAGGCCGCATCATCGAAGCAGGCTGCGGCAACGGCAACACGCTCCGAACCTTCTCTCACGCCGGCTACACCATCGAAGGAATCGACTTCGCGCCCGACGTCATCCAGGCCAATGTGGCCATCGACCCGGGCGGCCTGTACCGCGTCGGCGACGTCCGCGCTCTTCCGCACGACACCGCGTCCCTTGATGGCTACATCTCGCTCGGCGTCATTGAGCACTTCGATGATTCCACCCGCCCTCAAATCCTCGCCGAAGCCGCCCGTGTCCTCCGCCCCGGCGGCATCGCGATGATCTCAACACCCTACTTCAGCCCGCTCCGCCGCGGCCGGGCGGCGCTCGGTCGCGACGGACCCCGCCGCCCCGCGCCACATCCCTCCGATTTTTACCAGTTCTTCTTTTCAGGCCGCCACCTCCGCTCCATGCTCCGCCAGGCGGGTCTTGAGCCGATCGCCACCGATACCTACGACACCTACAAGGGGATCAAGGACACCATCGGTGGCAAAGCCTTGCTCGACCGCCTCCGCGGGCTGGGCCAACGCGCCGCCGCGTTCATTGAAAACGCCCCCCGCCCGATCCGATGCCTCGCGGGTCACATGGTCATCGTCGTGGCCCGCAAGCCCGGCACTCCACCCCCCGCGGGCTGACCACCCGTCTGCCATGAGTTGTGGGCCGCGTGAAGTTGCCGCGAGATGCTACCGGGAGTCAACCGACCGGTCGTCGGCGAGGTTTAGCTCGGATGGAGTGTTACACTCTGACTTCGCATACTCAAGCAGAGGGGTGAGGGAAACGTCATGTGGCGATTCGGAGACTGGAGTGGCCGCCCGCTGAATTCATCTAGCCCAAGCCGCAGCGCCACGAGCAGTCCATGCTCCGTCTGACCGGGATCACGCTTCCGCTCGAACATTCCCCCGACGCCATCGCTCACGCCGCGGTCGCACGGCTCCGCATAGCACCCGGCGACCTGATCTCCTGCACGGTCGTTCGCCGCGCCCACGACGCCCGCCAGAAGTCCGCGATCCTGCTGATCTATTCGCTCGACGTCGAGGTGAAGAACGAAGCCGGCGTCCTTATGCGATGCGCCAAAGATGCGAGTGTCAAGCCGACGCCCGACATCGCCTACCGCTTCGTCGCGCACGCGGGTGCCGGTTTGTCCACCCGCCCGGTGGTGATCGGCGCTGGGCCATGCGGGTTGTTCGCGGCGTTGCTGCTGTCGCAGATGGGATTCAGACCCCTCATCCTCGAACGCGGCAAAGTGGTTCGGGAGCGCACCAAGGACACATGGGCGCTGTGGCGCCATTCAATGCTGAACACCGAATCCAACGTGCAGTTCGGGGAAGGCGGCGCGGGGACGTTTTCCGACGGCAAACTCTACAGCCAGATCAAGGACCCCCGCCACCTCGGCCGGAAGGTCTTGACCGAGTTCGTGAAGGCCGGAGCACCCCCGGAAATCCTCATCGACGCCCACCCACATATCGGCACCTTCCGCCTGGTGAAGATGGTCGAGGCCATGCGGGCCACTGTCGAGTCTCTGGGCGGCGAATACCGCTTCGAGAGCCGCGTGACCGATCTGGATATCGAAACCGAGCGCGACGGCACGCGCCGCGTTCGCGGCGTCGTGCTCGCGAGCGGAGAGCGCCTTGCGGCGCAGCATGTGGCACTGGCGGTCGGCCACAGTTCACGAGATACGTTCCAGATGCTGCACGACCGCGGCGTGCACATCGAGGCCAAGCCGTTTTCAGTGGGTTTCCGCATCGAGCATCCGCAATCGCTCATAGACATGGCACGTTTCGGAAAGAGCGCGGGCAACCCCGCCCTGGGTGCGGCAGATTACAAACTCGTGCACCACGCCGGGAACGGCCGGGACGTCTACAGCTTCTGCATGTGCCCGGGGGGCACGGTCGTCGCCGCCACGTCGGAGGAAGGCCGCGTCGTCACCAACGGCATGAGCCAGTATTCACGCGCCGAGCGGAACGCCAACGCGGGCATTGTGGTGGGAATCACGCCCGAGCACGATTATCCGGAAGGCCCGCTCGCGGGCATTGCGTTCCAGAGGAAGTGGGAATCGGCGGCCTTCGTCGCCGGTGGCGGCACCTACGCCGCGCCAGCGCAGCGCGTCGGCGATTTTCTGGCGGGGCGGCCCAGCACGTCCCTGGGCCGCGTCGTCCCTTCGTACACACCGGGCGTCCTCCCGACCGACCTCACGCCCTGCCTTCCGCCCTATGCCATCGTCGCCATCCGAGAGGCGCTCACGAAGTTCGGCCGCCAGCTCCGCGGCTACGACATGCCGGACGCCGTTCTCACCGGGGTCGAGACACGGACGTCCTCGCCTGTCCGCATCACCCGCGACGAGACCTTCCAGAGCCTCAACACCAAAGGACTCTTCCCTGCGGGCGAAGGAGCCGGGTACGCAGGCGGCATTCTCTCGGCCGGCGTCGACGGGATCAAAGTCGCCGAAGCCGTCGCCCTCAGCATGATGGCCGCAGCGCGTTGAGGCAACATCAACGCGCTGGGTGCTTCGATCCATCGGTCGCGGTCAGGTTGAGGGCACGCCGAAATCGGGTGAGTCAGGACCGCACCGGGGCGCATGGCGTGATGAAAATTACTTCATTCGGACCTCGCACCGCGCGAGAAAAGAGCGGGAACGCGCCCCGCTCGTTGGACTTTAATTTTCCGTAAACCGAGCCGAAACCAACTACTTCGGATCGATTTCGGTCTTCTTCTCGGTGGTCGTGGTGGTCTTCGCGTCGCCCTGCGGCGACTTTTGCGTGGTGGTGGTGGTGGTTTTGGAGCTGGTTTCGGCCTTATCGCAGCCGGACAACCCGAGCGTCAGGCCGATGAGGGCGGCGGGGACGATGAACGCGGACTTCAAGATTTTCATATTCGTTCCTTTGGATAGAGTGCGAGACGTTCCTTCGTGGGGTCTTTCAACCCTTCTATATATATCCGTCCGCCATCTCGCCCACCGCTGAACAGAGTGTGAGGAGGGGTTCACCCCGACAATCGCCGGGAGCATCGCTTAAAGCGCAGGACCGTGAAGGAAGACCGTCTCGACATCCATGGCCGCGTCGCGGGAGCTGGCCCCCGAGCCCGCATACCACGTTTCCAAACTCCGCCACTGGGGAGTCGGGAATGCCGGCGCAGGGTCGTACACCAGAACCTGGCCCGGTCGAATCCCCGCGATGACCACGATGTGGGTTCGACCATTGACCCACAGCGGGCCGTACCAGCGGAGCCACCCTTCAATTGCATCTTCCGTCGGACACAAGGGCGGGACGGCTCGCAACCCCAACCGCTTCGCAAAGGCGATGATCCCGGAGTTGCCAATCCCGCTGTTGACATCCCGCAGCAGAACGCTCCCTTCGTCTTCCGACGGGTCCAAGACATCGATTTCCGTCGCCTGCAACTGCTCACGGCGCCAATGGATCAGCATCTGGGCGCTCGCGTACCAGCATGACATGGTCTGGGTCTGTTCAATCCGCCGCATTCCGGGCACGATGTACATTCGGTGTCTCCCATGGCGATCGGCGTGGCGAACGTGCCCGGCATCGCTATCCAAAGATAGACGTGGCTCCCGGCTGTCGGCGCGCCGAACATAATCACCAACCGCCGTCGTTGAGAGCCGCCCGGTCGGTGCTCCCGATCTCGACCTGCAAGCGTGGCCACCGTCGCGATGAAACCCTCCGCCCCGGCAAACCAGAAAGTTCCGATGGAGGTTCGAACTCGGTGCGGGCGGCAAGCGTTGAGAGGCCAGCATCGAAGCCCTCAGAAAGCGTTGCTCCCCACCGGAACCCATTCATGGACGTCGAGACTGATCGCTCGAGCAGCGAGATTTCGCGCGATTCCGAAGTCGAGGTGGTCGCGTTCCTCAAGGGGCGCTCGGTTCCCTGCCCGCGCTGCGCCTACGACCTGCGCGATATCCCAACGGCCACATGCCCGGAGTGCGCCGAGCCGCTGGTCCTGAAGATCGGCTCGCCGCGGACTCGTTTCGGATGGCTGGTGCTCGCCATGGTGCCCGGGTGCTTCTCGGGCGTCGCCGCCCTGTTCGTCATGATTCCGATCTTCATGACCATCTGGCAGCGTCTGCGCCGGGTCAGGGCGCTCCGTGGCCGGTCGTGGTGGGCGACGCGTTCGGGTTCTTCAGCGCGGCGTCGGTCGGGCTATGTACCGGCACCGGCAGCGGTACATGTCCTGGTCCGCCCGCCGTCAGATGGGATTCGCCGGGAAAGTCTGGGCAATCCACATCCTGGTCTTTGCGCTGCTGGTGCTGGCCCTCTGGTATTGGCAGTAGGTGCGCAATCCCGTTGCGAGCTCGCGTCCATCCACGCCCCAGGCTCGGGTCGGCGACCGTTCTATTCCAGCTGCCCCACGAGTATGACGTATCCGTCCGGATCGGCGATCCGGAGTTCGCCAGCGTGCATGTAGTGAGGGTGCGAGACTTCGAACACCATGCCGGGGCCGTCGCCCGGGCCGGCCGCCCCGCCGTATCGTCCGGAATCGCGCAGGCCGCTCGCGAGCAGGTGCCTCCGCAGAGCCGCCACGTCCGTGCTGTACATGTAGAAGATCACGGCCTGCTGCCCGGCATCGACGGGGCCGTCCGCGCGGGCGAACATGATCTCTGCCTTGTCGCTCTGTGCGAGAGCCCAGAACGTGCTCCCACCGGCGTCCTTCATCACGTGCTGCGGCACGAACCCCAGAAGCTCGTAGAACGCCAGTGTCGCCCTGACGTCGGCAACATGGACGAACGGCACGAGCCTGTTGACCATGCAAGTAAGGGACAACGCCGGACCTGTTTGAGTGGCCATGCGAGGATGATATTGCGGAAACAGACTCGGGCAGCGTCCGGAGGGCCCAAGCTTACGCTTTACCGGTGCATCGCCGGAGCGGGGTTCGGTGACGAAATCCCCATGCGCTCGATCACGGTTGCCATGCCGCGAGCGTCATGGGCGTCGAAGGCGTTGAGGTCGAAACTGTCGGCGTCAAGGACGCCCCAGCACGAGCCGTCGGCGTTCATCACCGGCAGCACTAATTCCGACTGATCTTTGGGGTCGCACGCGATGTAGTTGGCACCGAGCGTGCGGACGTCGCGGACAATGATCGGGCGCTTCTGTTGCCACCCCTCCCCGCACATGCCGTGCAGGCCGATGGGCGAACAGGCGGGCTTGGGTTCGCGGCAGACCAGCACCATCTCATCCCCCTCGGCTTCCTTGGCGTAGAACCCGATCCACGAAAGACTTTGTCCTGCAAAAGAACCCCAGAGGAGAGCGATGCAGCGGCGCATCGCTTCAGCGCGGTCCGGGCCTTCGAGGACGGCGGGCGCGGCGTGCTCAAGCCCGGCAGCCTTGAGCAGCGACGGATAGTCACGCCAGACCAGCGCGCGGTTCAAGAGGTCGCTCATGGGGATGGACGCCGGATCAAGGGCAGGACGGGGCAGGGACGCCCTGCCGCTCACTCACAGTGTGGCCGACGTGTACGGCAGAAGAGCCATGAACCGGGCCCGCTTGACGGCCTGAGCCAACATCCGCTGCTCTGCCGCGGATGTCGCGAGTCGCTTGCGGCCCAAGATCTTGCCGTTGGGGCTCATCATGCGGCGGAGGAGTTCAGTGTCCTTCCAGTCGATGAAGACGGTGCCGCTGGAAGCGGAGTGGGCAACGCGGACTTTCTGGACCGGACCGAAGCGATTGAACTTGCTCATGTGTCTTGACACCCAAGGTTTAGCCTTGGGTTTTCCATTGTTGGGAAGCGTCTTGGGACTACCCGGCATGCCCTCGGAACAATTCCGGAAGGTTCCCGCCGGGCGACGGCTGGGAGGGGACTCTAGGGCGTCGCCGGGGCGTGTTCCAGCGCGGCTTCAGCGTGTGCTTTCGCGGTCGATAGCCAACGAACCCGGACCTTTCGATACCACCAGCGCCGCCAGGAGCAATAGAACGCCGTTGCGAGCGATGTGGCACCATCCGACCGGTCCGGTGCAGGGAATCTCGAACTTGCCGAAGCACGAGCAACTGACGTCCATCCCGCGGAGCATCGTGGAAGCGATCATGGCGATGAAGCCGCACAAGAGCACGGCGAGGACAAGGGCGGCGGAGCGTGCCCACAACCCGAGCACGAGGCAGACACCGCACAGGGCCTCGACCCACGGCACTGCATAGGCCGCGAGCCTAGTGAGGTGTTCCGCGTGGTCGGGAATGATCTTGAAGGCGGCGATCGCCATCGCGAAGGACGCGGGAGACGACAGTTTCATCACCGCGGCGAAGATGAAAAGGCCGCCAAGAATGACACGGGTGAGCAGAACGATTCCGCCGACGGCCGCGGGTTGTTTGGTGCGGGTGTCGTTCATCCGCCGATCTCCGGCTCTCCGGAGGCGGTCGGATGCCCGGCACCCACCCACGCGGGATAGCCATCGTGCATGATGTGACACTTTGTAAACCCGGCGGCTTGCAGATAGTTGACAAGGTTTTTGGAGGCGTCGCACAGGCCGCCGCCGCAATAGACCACCAGCGGCGATCTGGGATCAAGCATCGAGAGCACGGCCTGCCCCTTGCCTTCGACCAACAGGTCGGCGGTGAGGTAAAACGCGTTCTCAACGTGCCCCGACGCGTACTCCTCCACATGCCGGGCGTCGATAAACGGGATGCCCTGTGCGAACAACGTGAACGCCTGATCGAGGCTTATGTCCAGCCCCATTGCGTCGACGGATGCGATCGGGGCCGTGGCCTCCGCGCTACTCGTGCCTTGCGTCGTGCGCACGTTCGCTGAAGCCGGGGGTGTCGGTACGGGGTCGGGTTCCGGGGCTTTGGGAGTTCCGAGGATAATCGGGTACTTCAGCGGAACCAGAGAATGCGCCACCGCCAAGCCGCCCCCCAAGGCGACCAGCGTGATCGAGCGGTACAGCAGACGAGAAATCATGGGTTGCCCCGTCAAAATGCCAAGGGCCGGGGCGTACGCGCGCCGTCGGCCCTTGGGGTGTCAGTCGGGTCTGTGAACGATGGAACGAAACGGGTTGAATCATTACCGCGGGACGAGCATGCTCGGCTGAGTTTCCCACACGCCGCCGCCGCCCGGACCGCCCGTGGGATTCTGCTTGATCGCCGTGGCTCCCGGCTTGGCCTGCGGAGCCTTGATGAACCCGAAATAGGGGACCCGCATGGTCTTTTCGTCCGGGAGATCGGTCGTGACAATGAAGTCGCCTCGGAGGCCGCCGGTGGTGTTCGGACAGGTTCCGGTGAAGGTCACGACGTACGCCGCGGGCGTCACCGACTCATCGGTCGTAATGGAGGGCGTGCCGAAGAGCTTGGCACCCGTGGCAGGGGCCTCTTCGACGTTCAGGATCTTGAACGCCTTGCCGTTGCGGGCCGAGAGGCGGACCTGAGTGGTGATGGCCTGGGCCGGGGAAACGCCGTTCAATTGCACGCGGGAGGGCGCGGCGGCGATATCGCCAACGACCTCGCCCATCGCCTGCACCGAATGCGACTTGGTGCCGTCGCTCGTCAAAATGGTGATCTGGGACTGGAGTTGACCGACTTCGATCGAAGGATCAACCGTGATCGTGATCGGGAACTGTGTAACTTCGCTGCCGTCGAGTTGAGCCTTGGCCGATTCCTCCAGTTTCACGATCACCTTCGGATTGTTCGACGTGACGGAAGTCACTTTAAGGTCCGGAAGGCGGGAACTCAGGGTCACTTTCTGCGTGGCGGTGCCGCCCTTGTTCACCGTGCCGAAATTCACGATCGGCGGGTCGATCTGAACCTGTGGGATGATGTGGGATTCAACGTTCAGCACCACCGCGGCCCGCACGGGGTCGTTGGAGGTGACCGTGACCGTGGTGTGCTGCTTGCCGCGACGGTTGTGGGGGTTGTACTTGACGGTGATCACGCCCGATTCACCGGGGGCGTACTCGCGCTTGGCCAAGGCCGGCACCGTGCAGCCGCAGGACCCTTGGGTGTTCGTGATGTTGAGCGTGCCCTTGCCCGTGTTCGTGAACTTGAACTCGTGCGAAACTTCTTTCTCGTCCGTGATATTCCCGAACGCCTTGGTTTCGGACTCGAAGGTGAGCTTCGGATCGTTCTCGCCATAGACCCTCGCGGTCGGCTGGGGGAAGGGCTGCTTCATCATTCCGCCCTTGTCGGCGGGCTGATTCCCCGCGTCCATCGGCTTGACATCCTGTCCGAAGCACGTTCCCGCGGCGGTGAGCAACGACGCGATCCCAACTAGGCACAAACGGTTCTTCACGAGCAATCTCCTGCACTAAGGTAAACGATGGGTTTGTTCTCTTGAGGAAAATCGATGATTCGTTGAACTGTGGTTATCGGAACATGGACAGCCCCAGCTCTCTGTCGCCGCGGCAGGGGCAAACTGTATCGACTCCAAACGCTGCGAATAGCCAGAAGGCGCCTCGCAGCCGTGTCCAGGCCCATGACGGGCCTGTCGACACAGGTGATATGCCCCGACCGGCCGCCGCGCTCGGCGTCCAAATGGGTTCAGACGCTGCCGATCCGCGGGTCGGCCCACCGGTAGAGCACGTCCACCGCGAGGTTCATCAGCATCAGAATCGTCGCGTAGACCAGAACCACCCCGATGATCAGGAACAAGTCTTTGTTCTGAACCGCGTTGACAAAGTGCTGGCCCAAACCGGGCACCACGAAAAGCCGCTCCACGATGAAGGAGCCCGTCATGGCCATCGCGAGCGCCGGACCCAGGAAACTGATCACCGGCAGCAGAGCGTTCCGCAGGGCGTGATGGGTAATAACCCGGAACTCCGAGAGCCCCTTAGCGCGGGCCGTCCGCACATGATCAGACGCCAATTGCTCGATCATCCCCATGCGGACCAGCCGGGCGATGTACGCGGCGGTCGGCAGCCCCAGCGTCACTGCTGGCAGCACCAGGTCACGCGGCCGACCCCATTCGGCCACCGGAAAAATCGCCCAGTTGACGGTAAAGACCCACTGCAGCAGGGTGCCGGTCACAAACGTCGGAACGCTGACGCCGACCAAGGCGATCACGAAGGTCGCGGCATCCAGGAATGAGCCGGGCCTTAGCGCACCCAAGGTTCCGGCGACGATCCCCACAACCAGGCCAAACGCGACCGCCGCGAGCCCGATCACCATGGAGACCGGCAGTGCCGAGGCGATAATCTCATTGACGGTTCGATCCGGATACTGGAGAGATGGACCGAGGTCAAAGAATGGCCCCGACGTCGGGCCGATCGAGGTGAGCTGACTGAAACCGCTGGCGTCCGCGAGATAGGACGTGTAGAACCCGGCGAACGAATCCAGGCGATACCGGGCCTGCATCGAAGCCACCACCTCGGGCGGTGGCCGCCGACCCTCGGGGCCCTCCAACGGGTTGCCGGGCACCACCCAGGCCAGCAGCAGTGTGATCGTGTACACCGCCAGGAGCGCCAGCGGCATCTGCACCAATCTGTTGAGCAACAACCGGATCACGGTGCTGCTGCCCGCTGCGCCCGACTTCGCGGGATCACCCGCAGGCGGGCCAAATCCTGGATCTGACGCGGGTGGGCACCCAAGCCTTGAAGCCGGGTGGCGTCGAAGAGACTGACTTCCACATAGTGAAAGAGCGGCAGGACCGGGCACTCGTCCTCGATCAACACGCGCTCCGCCTCCGCCAGCAGGCCAGAGCGCAGGAACGGGTCGCTCTGATTCGCCGCGGCGTCGAGAAGGCGATCGAGCGCAAGCGACGAAAATCGTCGGTCGTTGTTGCCGTCCCCGGTGCGATTGATGTCGAGGAACGTTGTGGCGTCGCCGTAATCGCCGAACCAACTGGCCCGGCTGATCATGAAGCGCCCGGCCTTGAGGTCCGCGCTGAAGACCTTGGTCTCCTTCTGCACCAGCCGCACCTTCACGCCCAAGGCCCGGGCCCAGTCGCGTGCGACCGCTTGGGCAATCAGATCGTGCCCGCCGTCCTTGTTGAACAGCAATTCGACCTCAGGAAACCCCGCGCCGGCCGTGTACCCCGCCGCGGCGAACAGCGCGGCCGCCGCCGCGTCGTCCCTCATCAAACCTTTCGGCGACACGTGCCCGGCGATCGATCCCGGCGGGATCAACGTGTGCGCGACGGGTTCGCCCGAGCGCCGGACGTTGCCCGTCAACGACTGTTTGTCCACGCAGATCGAGAAGGCTTTCCGCACGCGGGCATCCGCGAAGGGGTTCGCCCGGCCGTCGGGCAGCGTCGGGCCGCAGTTGAAGTTGTAGAAATAGGTCCCGAAACTCGGCAGAACGTGCACCAAGTTCGACGGGTCCGCGGGTAACGCCGCATCCACCTCGATCGGGTTCGCTCCCGCCCGCAGCAGCGGACCGATCGACGCGGCGTGTTCCATCCAGTACGCGGCTTTCTCGGCGATCATGTCGCCCCTGTATCCGGGGGAGACATCGCTGACCCAGTCCGCCGCGCCGCTCCGGAACGCGAGAACCTGCGCGTTAGGATCGTTGATCGTCGGCACATCGATCGAACCGAGCGTCACAGACGAGGCATCCCAGTACGCGGCGTCCTTCTCGAACCGCATCCCCCGCTTGAAGCGCCACTCCGTCAACCGCATCGGCCCGTTGGTGACAAGCGATGCGGGCTTCGTCCAGATCGATGCCCAGACGGCGGCCCCGGTGCGGGGATCGATCGAGCGGATCGATTCGAGCGTTGACGCGTGCTGCGGGACAAACGCCGGGAAGGCCAGCAGATCGAGAAAATAGGGGACCGGGTGAATCAACCTGACTTCGAGGGTTCGATCGTCGAGTGCCTTGACGCCCACGCTTCCCTGAAATCGCGTCAGGGTTTCCTGCCAGAGTTGTGCCGCCGCTTGGGCGTCGCCCCGACGCTCGGGATCCAGAGTGAACGTCTGAAGCGCGGTCGCGCGCCACTGCGAAAACTCCTGCCCGCCCTCGATCAGGTGAAAAAGCGTGAGATAATCCGCCGCCGCGTCCGGCAACAACATGCGTTGCCACCCCGCCACGAAATCGTCGGAGCGAACGGGGTCCCCCGTGCTCCACTTCGCCGATCCGCGTATTCGAAAGAGGTACACCCGCCCGTCCGCGGAAACCTCCCACGATTCGGCCGCGGCCGGGAGGATCGCGAGGTTGGGATCGAGGGCGTCCTGGCGCGTCAGACCCTCGTATACCAATCGGGCCATGCGAAAATCGTGCTGCCAACTCAGTTGGCTCGGGTCGAGCGTGGAAACCTCGGTGCGATTGACAATGACAAGGTCGGCCCGGGGTCGGCCGCTGGTGCGCCAGAACGCGCCCAGGAGGAGAAGGATCACCAGCACGAGCGGTGCGAAAATCCGTGCCACGCGCTCAGGTTCTCCCTTCTCACGGATCCGGCTTGCGCTTTGATCGCGTCGTCCACGCCTCGGCCCGCCACGCGGCAAGTCATCCTGCCGGGCGCTATTTCACGACAAACCGCGCGGCCGGGAGATCGAACGGATCGTTGACGAGGATGCCGCTGTTGCCGATGACCGTCACGACCTCCACGAGAAACTCGGCGTCGCCGGAGTTGGTACCCGCCCGCAGCCGTTCACCCGACTTGCGATTGGGAGCATCAAAACCCGCGTTGAGCGTCTTGCCGGACAACAGCACCAGCGTCTCGCCGGAGAGCGCCACCTGGGCGTGCAACTCACGTGTGGTCAGCACGCCGGGACGGGTCGTAGCGTCCGCGACTTTCAGCGGCAGGGACTTGCCAGCCACCGTTCGCGAGACGTACGCGATCATGTCACCGCCCAAGCCGGCGGCGGCCTTGGTGGCGTCCGCCCGAACAGAGGAAGCCGGATTGGCGAGGACTTCCGTGAGGCCCGACCCCGCCCTCAACACCGACGCCGCAAGTTGATCGGCCACCGCGCCCTGCTTCTGACCCACCAGCACTCGCGAAACGCCGTTCGCCACCGCAAGGACCGCGTTGGACCGAATTTCTTCGACTCGGGCCCCTGCCAGGCCCGCTCGCACCAAGCCATCGACCACCAAGGAATCTGTTTCCTTCTGAAGCGCCGCTTCGACCGCGGCGATCAGCGCCTGCGACTTGTTGGATTTCATCGTCCGGCCCGCGTTACCCAATGTCCCGAACAAGCGCTGGATCGCGTACGCCGACTGGTATCGGATCGAGGCGTTCGACGACCCCACTTTGGACAGCACAAGGTCGGCCGCGCCGTCGGTCCCGAGATCACCGGCAATCACGAGGGCGTTGATCGCCGTGAGTTCATCCGCATCCGCGGCCAGCGGCTCCAATTTGGAAATCAACGCGCGCCCGTATTGCTGGCGAAAGGCCGTGGAAATCTGATCGTCCGCCAACGGCTGCAAAAGTGCCGACCGGTCTTTGCGGATGGCCTCGGGGTCTTTCGATCCCAACTTGGTCGAGTTCTGCTCGACAAATGCCGTGATCTGGGACCCATCCGCATCCGAGAGCTGCAGCGAACGAACGATGGAATCTGGCAGCGACTGCGCGGAAGCGCCCGGTGCAATGAACCACACGCTGAGCGCAACGGTCGCGGCGGCCGCACGGACGAGGGAACGTGAATTAAGAAGACGTAAAAGCAAGGCCGGAAGTCCTTGGAGCGGAAGTCGGAAAACGAAAGCCGGAACCACGCGGTAGGGGGGCGGTGGAACCGGGGGTCAAGTCTAAGGACGTGGAACGTAACAGTCGGCCCGCCGCTCGTCAACTTTACGGCGATGCCGGGTGCGGGGTTCCGGTATCCGTTCGGGGACAGGTCGGGTGGGGGCTTTCACGTTCCTCCCGGCCCCCGATACGCAGGACATGCGAAACAGACTTAGTAAACCTCAAGGAACACCCGACGGGTGGTCCGCACCTGCCGGTGCAGCATCTTTCGCTCCCACACCGCAGCAATGCCGCGAAGGTCCTCGTCGATCGCGAGATAGCCGGCGAGCGGCGCGGCTGGCAGCGTGTCGGAAAGGCCCCGCAACACCCCCATCTCCATCCCGGCTAGGCCGCACACATAGACGAGCCCGCGATCGGACCCCAAGATCGACTCGAAGAGTCCGCGATGGGTGCGCAGTCGGTCTTGCACATACATCGGCCCGCCGCCATCGGCTTGGGTTTCGCGGCTGACCGCGGTCAGGTAGACAAAACGGGGATGGGCGGCAGCCAAGGCTTGCATTTCGTCGTGGTACAGGAGGTCGCTCGCGTACGGAGACCCCATTACCAAAACGATCCGACTCGTTGCGGCGGTCGCCAATAACTCACGGATCATGCCGCGGAAGGGGGCGATCCCGGTGCCG
The DNA here is from genome assembly GCA_964549785.1 of uncultured Phycisphaeraceae bacterium. GTDB lineage: Bacteria > Planctomycetota > Phycisphaerae > Phycisphaerales > UBA1924 > JBEIUO01. Next base: position 13,455 of record CAZJXA010000008.1, read on the forward strand.
GTCGCGAAGAAGACGAAGTCGTGCCCATCCGGACGCGCGGGCAACAGGAAGCGCTTGCCGTTGGGCCCGGTGAGGCGGACCGGGTCGCCGGGTCGCAGATCGCACAGAAAATTGGAGGCCACCCCCAGAAACAAGCCGTGCGAATCCCAGTGTTCATCGATGGTGCGCTTCACGGTGGTCGCGAGCACGTGCCCCGCACCGTCCTCGCCGACGGTGGGTGAGGCGATCGAATAGAGTCGTAGTTTGTGGGGCAGACCTTTGGCATCGACCCCGGGCGGCAGCACCCCGAACGATTGGCCGGCCCGGAAGTTTTTGGCGAGCACCGTGCCCGACACGTCGATCGCGACGTGACGTACAAACGAGGCCGCCTTCCTGGAAGCCGTGCAACGCTCTGTTGAAACCACCGTGCCCGTCACCGCATTCGCGGGCGTGGCAAGATGCATCTGAACATGCGGGAGTTCGGGATCGGGGGTTGACATCGCACCGAAATCGTTGACCTGCGCGGAACGCAAAGCGTCAGAAAGAGCACCTCTCAGAGATGAGTTCTCACTTATCTCCCGGCATCCCCGGCATCGCGCCTTGTATCTTTCTCATCAACTCCGCCGCGAACTCGGCTTCCGGCACGTCTCCCGCCTCGACTTCCTTGGTGAAGTCGCCGAGCGCCTTGCCGATAGGGAGCAGCATCATCGCCGCCATGGGCCCCATTGCATCCAGGTCGACCTTCCAAGCCCCGTCGATCTTCTTGAACGCGATGGGGATCGGTGCTCCCGCCAACGTCGAGGTCGCCAAGTTGGCATCCTTCATCGTGATCACGAAATCTTTGGAAGACCACCCGGTGTCGAGCGACGCCGCAATGGGGGAATCCGCCAGCAGTTCCGTCAGATCCTTCCCGTAGGCCTTCTGAGCCGCCGCCCGTAAGCCTTCCGTCGTCGTCATCGCCGAGATCATGGCGGGGTTGCTCGAGATCATATATGAGGAGATGTCCTCCCCGGATTTGCTCTTGGCATCCATCTCATCGAGCATCGCGATCAATTCGGCATCGACCGCCATCGCCGAGTCCGCCGTCGGTGCTGCTTCAGGAGTTTTCGAGGCCCCCGCCCCGCCGCCGGCTCCGGTAACCGTCACCGGGCTTGTGCGGGCCTTCAGGTTAAACGTTGCGTTGACGTCCGCCGCTTCGCCGCTCGTCACCGTCCGCGACTTTTCCAAGAGTTCGCTCAGGCGTTCCAGACGCTCCTTCGCCGCCCCTTGCACGCGCACACCGGCCACAGCGCTCCTGGCCGCCTCGAAGGCCTCGCTCGCCGCGGTCAACGCTTCGGTCTGCTCGCCCCGGGCGGTTGCCGCGTCCGTCGCGTACGAGGGGGCCTGCGGCAATTTCGGCTCGACCCCGGCGAGCAACTCCATCACGCCCGCAAAGCTGGCTGCCGACATCGCCCGCGTCCATTCCACGTCGGCCAGCGCGGCCCGGGCGTTTGCCGCCGCCAATTTCCCGGAAGCGGGCGAAGCCGTTCCGCCCTTTCCGGCGTTCTCGGCGGCCTTCCGGAGCAGAGACTGGGCCTCGGCGAAAGCCGCCGCGAGCGGCCCCTCGTGCAGTTCTTTCAGGGTTCCCGCCATGGCGTCCAGATCGTTCGCGGCCGCGTTCGCCGCAGCGCTCGCATCGCTGGCCTCCGTGCGGTACGCCGCGGCCCGAGCGTTCAATTCTGCCACCGTGGCATCGAGGTTCTTGTTTTGATTCTCCAACTGGGCGATCACCAGTTTGAGTTCCGAGATAAGCGGGGCCAGTTCCGCCGCCTCGGCCTCAATCCTTGCACCGGCCAGCCGAGCGATGTCCCCCTCGCGTCGAACCCGGTTCGCCTGATCAACCACCGGGGCCGCCGCCACGGCGCTCAGTTTGGTGATGCCCGCCATCTGCTCGACATACCCCGCCTGGGCCTCGGTCGCCGCCGTGGCTTTCACGGCCGCAGCCGCGAGGAGGGCCGCGTGCCCGGTTTCGAGTTCCGCCAGCCGCGATTTCTCGGTCGCGACCCGCGCGGCTCGCTCCGCCTTCGACGCCCTCAGATCTCCGATCTGCGCGCTGGGATCAAAGGATTCCGCGGCCGCAGCGGTCGCCTTCCAGATCACCCACTCCGACAACATCGAGTTGAGTCGGGTGATCGTGTTCCGCGATTCACGATCCAGCCGGCGGGCCTCTTCGGCGGGCGCCAACGCCAGCCCGTCCAGAGTGCTTGCGGTCAATACCGACGCGGGCGCCTTCACCCCATCGTCGCCGTCGTTTGCGGCGTCCTTCACGGTGTTCGCCGCGGCATCCAAGCCCTTCTTGCGAGCGTCCGCCGGGGCCGAGTAGGTGCCGCCCCCGGTCATCGACACGAGATCCTGGCTGGCCTTCTCGATCGAGCGGGCGTGCTCGGATCGATCATCGCAACCCGCAAAGAGCCCGACAGCGGAGCCCGCGAGAGCGAGAAGCACGGAAGACCGGACGCGAGCGGTAAGATTCTGTTGCATAGTGACGTATCGAAAAATTCAAGACTTGGAAAGACTGGCTGAAAAATACCGGCTGACGGCCCAAACTGTACCAGAAGAAAAGCATGAAGGCTTCATTCGCCCCACACGAGGGATCATCCCCCTAACGGGGCTGCGGATTAATGATGATATCCGGGCGAGCGACAACCCCGCCGCGCGGCCGCGGGGGCTCGTAATCCACGGGGTAGTCGACGTGCGGAACCGTCATCGAGCCGATCCACTCCATCGCCGCGATAAACCGATCGTCCTTCTCGCCCGTAAACACAGGGCGCCACTTCTGAGGCCGCCCGAAGTTTTGGACTTCGGGATGGGGCGTCAGCGCGTCCTCGCGCGGCAGGCCGAACTGCAGGAGCACCGAACGCGACGGCTGATCGAAATCAATGAGCGGGCGCCCGTCGGTCGTGCGGAACCGGTCGAGGATCAGAAAATTGGTGTACACCGACTCCTTCGAGCCGGCGTTCCGCCCAAAGAGCCATAGCCGGCCCGCGTCTTCGCCGCCGTGGCATTGCGAGGTGGCGCAACTATTCGACAGCCATTCACGATGAACGTCATCGCGGAAGCGCTTCATGGAAACCGGATCGTCAAGAACCCGGATTCTGGGATAAAACTCACGCGCCCGGATCGAGAACATGTCGCGCACGATCTGCTTGGGGTCGCCCCGCGCATACACCGCCCGCTGCTCCAGTGAATACGCCCGCGTCAGTCGGTCGGCGTAGGTTTCGGCAAACTCATCAACGTCCTGGCGGTCGATCAGGAAACGCGTGTTCGACACGTCCATCTCAAAGACCCGGATCAGATTGATCTGGTCGGCGTTCAGCATCGGGAAAACAAACCGATCGGGTTTGGCGGCGGTGTCGGGCCGATTCGCGACCGCCTCACGCCGAGGGAGATCGGCGATCTTCTTCTGCTCGATGATCAGCGTTCGCAAGTCCTTCGCATCAGGGTTGTCGAACTCGAGCGAAAGCACATGGTCGATCTCCACCACGGCCTCGTCGTACATCTGCTTGGATCGCAACCACTCCGCAAGCCGGATCAGCCGTTCGACGTCGGTGTTGTCGATCGAGTCTCGCAGCATCCGGTAGCGGGCTTGGAGCGAGGGAAGCGGCTTGACCTCGGAAACCTCGTTCCGGGAGAACTTCGTATCGACCCCCGCGATCCGTAGCACATAATGGTCGTCGGTCAGGTCCACTAACTGCCCGCTGATGCGCTTGCCGTCGGTAAACCACACTTCGACCTCGGGGAGTGAACCGGGCTTCACGACGGGCTTGAGGGCCTCGCTCGGCTCCACCGGCCGGACTTCTCGCGGGGCGGGCACGACCTCCGGCGACGGTACAGGCTGGGGCTGGGACTGGGCGAACGCGAACCCGGTCCCGAACCCGCAGACGATCGCCACCCCCACGTCTCTTGCCAACCGGTACGCCATAAAACCACTGGCTCCAAAGGGATGAATTGCCCAAACCGGCGTTACGCAACCGGCGACAGCGGGTTTCACAGTCGTCCCAACCCCGGGCATTGGGGGCGATCCAACAACGGGTTTGCGGCGTCACGATACGGCCGGACTTCGCCCGGAGTCGTGCTCCTGCCCCCCAAAGCAACGCAGCCGCCCGGGAAATCTAACCTCGCTACGCCAGCCGCACCAGCCGCCGTCCCACGAGTTCCAGACAGATCAGAACAATAAAAATCAGCCACGCCAGCGGCGTGTCCCACAACGTCTCGACCTCCGGCACACCCAAAATCCGCACCTCCCGGTTCGGCAACAATTCGGTCAGTCGTCCGATTTGGTCGGGCATGACCACCGCTCCGCCCGTTTCGGTCGCCAAACGGGCCAACAACGGGTGGTTGGTCTGCGGGACGCGCAGTTCATCATCCGCCAGAACCACCTCCAGCGACGCCGTCGCCCCTGCGCCGGCCAGCACGGCTTCGATCGAGTCGACCACGAAGCGCCCCTCGTCGGAAGGTGTGAACGTGGCCGCGAACGTGGCGACGGATGCCGCTTCGCGGAACGCATCAACGGACCCGTCGGCCTCACGCATGAGCGTCAGTTCCACCGGCGCTTCCCCGGCCCGGGCAACCTCACCATCCCCGACCGCCCGGGAAACTCGGACCCGCAGCATGTCGGGCGCGGCGTCCAGCAGCGACTGATCCAGCAATTTCAAGGTGACCCGCACCGGCTGCCCGGCCACGGCTGTGGTCGGCGACAACTCAATCGACGCCGATTTGCCGGTACGTCCGAGGCTTTCCCGTGCGGCAAGCCGGACCAACGGAATCCAGAACCGCTCCGGAAGGATTTCGCCCCGCCCGTAGCGGAGCCGCCAGATTTCGTCGGTGGCGACATACACCACCCGTCCCGCACCGTACCGCATCGTCATCACCAGTGGGCTGGTCGCCCCGCCCCCGGCCCGTTCGCCGTTTCCAGCCACCATCATCGATTCCGCGAGAACCTCGGTCGTCGGCTTGAGAGATGAAACGTCAAACCGCTGAGCGAAGCGGAGCAGCGTCCATTTCAGCGAGCCGTCGCTCAACCACCCGGGCCACGTATTCGTCTCCGAATCCCCCAGTTGCAACACGCCGTACCGCTGAGCCGCCGGCGCGGGACGGGCCACCACCGGGTCCAGCCACGCCTTTCCGGCCTCGATCCCCGATTCGCCCGTCATTCCTGGGTTGAATGGCAACAGGTCGGCGAACGAGTGCCCCTTCCAAGACAAGGGAACGGCCGCCGGCCCACCCAGCCAGATCAATCCCGCCCCGCGCTCCGCGACCAGCGAGCGCAACTGCGAAATCTGCGAATCGCTGAATACTTCCGGCCGCACGTCGCCCAGAATCACCGCATCGAACTCCGACCAATCGGCGAGCGTGCGGGGGGCGGCATCGATCGGGTCGCTGCCCTCCCGAACAAACCGGCGATCCGACGACAGAATGAGCACCGACGACCGGAGCGTCTCCTCCTCCCGCATCAGCGTGTTCTTCAGGTAGCGGTATTCCCACCTCGGGTAGCCGTCGATGTAGAGGACGCGTATTCGTTGCGAAGCAAATTCGACCCGCACCGGCGCCAGGTTGTTGGTCAGAGAAAGGTCCGCGACGTCGGACCGGAGTCGAACCCCCCAACGAACCGCTCCGGCGACCGCCGATTTCGCGGGGAAGGTGAACTTGTAGGTCCCTGGGGCTGCGTCCGGGGCGTTCGGTGCTCTTTCGTCGGGGTCCGACAAGGCCCGCGATTGCAACACCTCGCCCGTCTCCTCGTCGAACAACTCAATCGTCCCCGACCCCGGGCCCACCGCCGAAGCTTCTGCCGGGCCTCCGCTCGAAGAGACGCTCACCGAAACGGGCACAAGGTCGTTGACAAACGCCACCGCCGGGACATCGATCCGCTCGATCGCGAGATCGGGCACCGCCACGGTGCTCCCCAGCGGCACCGCGAAGACTGGTATGCTCCGCGCTGCGAGTGCGCCGATCCGTCCGGCCGAAACCAGCGACTCGGAAGCCCGACCGTCGGAGAAGACCACGATTCCCGACACGGGTCGGCCGGCGAAATCCGCCAGTGTTTGATCGATCGCCTGGCCCAGCCGCGTGGCCCGGCCGCCGATCGCCGGGAGCACCGGCGGCATCGCCATGAACGCTGGCGTGATGTCATACGCCGTGTTTCCAAAACCGAAGGCCGCCACGTTCCGGTTCTCACCAAGCGTTTGCAAGTCCGGCCCGAACGATTCGAGGACGTGTTTCAGTTGGGCATCACGGGTCACCGGCCCGGCTTCACCGGTCACCCGGCTCCCCCCGATGGGTCCGGAAGGCCCGGAAGCGTCCGGAGCATCCGCCACGCCCATCGAGAGCGAACGGTCCACCAGAAACAGCACCCAATCCCGCTCCACGCTCTCCGTCTGTTTCGCCATCCGAGGCCCGGATAAGAGCAGCGCCAGAAAAAGCACCAACACCCCGCGCAGGACCCCGAGCACCAGACGCGGCCCGCGCGGGCCGCTCAGGCGAACGTACGTCATCACGGCAAACGCCAGGCACGTCGGCACCAATAACGCCCACGCCCACGCCGGCAACGGGTGCGCGAACTCGAACGCCGCGAGCGGGTCGTCCGTGCTCAGGCGGTCGAGGGAAAGAAGTTGATCGAGGGTCGAAGTCGGCACCAGAAAATTTCCCGCGCGCGTGACCCAAGGGTCACGAGGCCACCGCCGGCTCCTTCCGCACGAGCGGTGAGGCATGACTGAACATCCGCGCCAGGACAGCCTCGCACACCGCGAGGAGGAGCGCGACCGCGAGCAACCGGAAACTCAGCGTATTCGAGGGCGGGGCGGCCGGGCTGTCGGACTCGCCGCGATCCGACGTTGCAGAAGGCGCCGTCACGGCCGACTTCGTCTCAGCGAGCGCCGGCAACCACGTCACACGCGATCCCAGCGGCGTCATCGCCGCTTGCAAATCGGCGGCCTCGATTGTCGCCGTGTCTGACGCTCCGTCCGCCGCGTGAACGCCGACCCACGCCACCCGCGCACCCTCCGCGTCTCGGGCATCGAACACGCCCGCGTGAACCGGCACGCCCCCGCTCCGCACGGCCGGCGCGCTGTCGATTGACATCCCGCTCACCAGCGATCCATCCGCCGCCCGGTGCGGTCGCCATTCGGCCACCACCCGTGTCAACGCCGCAGCGCTCCCGGCCCGCGTCGTCGCCGTCAGCCTTGATCGCGGGGCTCCACTTCTGATGATTTCCTGCATCAGCGGCACCATCAACGGGGTGGCCACCAAGTTGCTCCAGGAGGGGTCGGGAGCGATCGTGAAAAGCATGATCCGACCCTCCCCGCCCTCGCGCACACGGGGCGAAAGTTCGACCAGCAGCGGGACCCCGGCTTCGTTCGCGGTTTCCAGCACGCTGCGCGGCGACCCCTCGACCACATCCAGCACCCGCAGCACTCGGACGGAGGGCAGCAACTCCGCCAGTTCGGCCCCCAGATTCTTCAGGATGTTCCCCCCGTCTTCCGCCGGGCCCGGGCGGGCGCTGGCCGTGGGCACGATGGCCCGGCTGGTTCGCCCGAGCGCGATCTGGGCATCAAACGAGAGGGCCAACGCGTCCGCCCAACGTTGATCGCCCGCCGACGCCGACGGCGACACCACCACGAGCGTGCCGGATTTCCAGAGATCACGCAACGCGGCCCATCCGTCGACGCCCATCAGGTCCGGTTCCGCCACAATCACGGCGTCCGCGCCGAGGCCGGAGCGGTCGAGCGCCGACACCGTCGTCGCGCGGATCGTGGCCCCGTCACGCCGGCGCTGCGTGCCCGAAGCGTCCGGCGTCAACGCCAGCGTGTACCAATCCGCAGCGGAAAACGAACCGACGCCCTCGGCGCTGCGCCGCCCGATCACGACGACCTCGAGTTTGTCACGGCTGGTGATGGGCAAGAGACGCCGATCGTCCGCGACGATCGCATCGTCTTCGCCCTCGATCCGCACGCTGGCAAACCAGTCTGTCACGCCCGCGGAGGGGGCGCTTGTCAGCCGCGAAATCGGGATCGCGAGCGTCGCCACCGCCACCGCCTGGCCGGCCGACCACCGCACCGTTTGGGTCGCCCGGCTTTCATCGCTCTGTTCACCCGCCAGGGCCAACGGTGTCAACGCCGCCGTGACCGCCGTCGATGCGGGTCGCGAAACCCCCGGCCCGAACCGCGCGAGCGTCACCGTCACCGGGAGCGACGCGGCGCCATCGATCGCGGACGATACCAGCAGCGGACCCTCCGCCGCGAAACCGGTGATCGCCGTGTTCGAAGCGGGTGCTTGCGATGGACCAAGCATCGCGAGCGTCCATCCCTCCGGCAACTGCGGCAGGCCCTCGAACGCGCCCTCCGCCGAGCCCGCGAGCCACTCGGAAATCGCCACACACTCCACCGATCGCGGTGCCGGCTCTTCGTTCAGCAGTTCCATCGCTCTCGCCATGGACGCGCCCAGTCGCACCGGCCCCGCGGTCGGTTCATGCCGCAACACCTCACCGATCAGCCCCGCGATGTCGCTGGTGGGCGGCATGACGAGCGACACGGGGCCGCCGCCCAACAGAACGACTCCTGCCCGGTCGCCACGGGCCGCATCCAACTCGGACAACAGATCGCGGGCCCGCGACTGCACACCGTTCCAAGCTGTTCCGCTTGAGTTTGTCCGGGTGGAGGTCAGCCCGTCGTCCAGAAACAACACCAAGGTTCGCGGCCCGCTTCCCGCACCCCGCCCCAACTGGGCCAGCAACGGCCGCCCGACGGCCGCCGCGACACATAACACCAAAAGGCATCGCAACGCCAGGAGCAACCACTGCTCGAACCGAAGCCGCCGCCGCTGACGCCGGAACGCCTCGATCAAGAACCGCATCGCGCCAAAGGCCACCGGCTTGCGCTTCCGCCGGAAGAGAAGGTGGATCACAATCGGCAACACCACGCACGAAATCGCCGCGGCGGCCAGCATGGGATTGGAGAACAGCGTGGTCATGAGAAGTCAAAAGAAGTCACGAAAGAATCGCCCGATGCCCGATGCCCGATGCCCGATGCCCAACGCCTCCTACCGCCGATGCCCCCCTTTCATCATCGCGTTGCGTCGGGCCACGAACGCCGCCAATGGCGGCCCCAGCCAGTCGTGCGTGCTGATCCGCTGGTAGTCATATCCCATCACCGTCAACGTCTTCTGCACGCTCGCCCGGTGCCGCTCAAATGCTTCCAGATACCCGGCCCGTAACGCCCGGGGGTCGATTTTCAGCGTCTCCTCCCCCTCCAGCCCCACGAAGGGGGCCGCATCCGCAAACTCAAACCGCTCCTCGTCACGATCCAGAACCTGGAAGGCGATGAGGTCGTGTTTGGCATGCCGGACTCGTCCCAAGGCGACCTCCAAGGGCTGCGTGTCCGAGAAAAAATCCGAGATTACCGCGATGATGCAGCGGTTCGAGAGTTTCGGCAGCAGTTGGCCGATCGTCCGCGCAAAGTCTGTCTTCGTTCCCACGTTCGCGGCGTCCATCGGGTGCGTCGCCAAGGCGCCCACCACCTGCCGCCACGTTCCTTGGCTGCTCGAGCGCCGCAGCGTCTGACGCACCCCGTCGGAAAAGATCGTGAGTCCGACGCGGTCGCCCTGCTTCAGCGTGATGTACGCCAAGGCCGCCGCCAACGCCGTCGCGTGGTCGTATTTGCTCCACGTCGGCCGACCGTCCAGACTCACCTTGTTCCCCACCCCAGAGGCATCCTCGAAACTCCGGCTCCCATACATCATCGAGCCCGACGAATCCACCAGAATCACGAGGTCCAGATTCGTTTCCTGGTGGTACTGCTTCAATTGCAATTTATCTGTTCGCCCGAAGACCTTCCAATCCAGGCGGCGGAGATCATCCCCCGGAACATACGGGCGGTGCTGGGCGAACTCGATCGAGAATCCTTGAAACGGCGATCGGTGGGTTCCGCTGGAGAGCCCCTCCACGATCATCTTCGCCCGCAACTCGAACGACCCCAGTTTGGCCAAAGTCTGCGGGTGCAGGTACAGCGAGGCGTCCACCTCGGGCGGCTTCTCACGCCCTGGCTCAGAAACCGGTCCTTCAGTGGTCGGCGGCATATTCGAGAGGATGGTATAAGCCGCTGTTACCGACCGGACGGCCGATCGTGCCCGAGTCCGAACATTTCAGCGGCGACCCGCACCGCGTCTTCCAGGCTTTTGCCCCATGCGTCGGCCCCCAGTTCCTTCCACGCGTTGGGCGCAAGCGCGAGGGCAGCGCCACCCACCATCACCCGCGGCGGATTCTCCGGACGGGCCGACTTGACCGCGGCCACCGCGTCTCCCAAGGTGCTCAGGTGCTGCGAAAGCGTCGCCGAGAGGGCCACCAGATCAACGCTGAAATCCACCACCGCAGCGGCGATATCCTCGACCGGAACCGGCCCGCCCAGGTAAATCGTCCGCCATCCCTCGGACTCGAAAACGTCCGACAATATCTGAATCCCGATATCGTGCGAATTCCCCTCAACCGAAGCCGACAGCAGGGTCTTGCCGTTGGGCGGCTTGGCGGGCATGAATGCCTGAAGACGCCCCAGCACCGTGATCACCGTGGCAGAAGCAAAGTGTTCCTCCGCGATCGACATCTCGCCCAAGTGCCATAAACGCCCGACCTCCCGCATGACAGGGACCACTATCTCCGTGTACACCGACTTGGCCGGCAACGACCCGCCGCTCACCGCGTCCATGATCATTCCGGACGCCCGGGCCCGGTCGCCTTCAAGGATGGCGACGAGAAACGCCATCGCCAGCCCCGATAATCTGCCCGCGGCCGCCTCCGGAACCTTGTCCAGATTGGGTGCCCGCAAAAACGTCTCCGCCGCATCGAAATAGGGAAGAAGGAGCGGCGCATCTTCTTTCGGAACATGCCGGTCCAAGGCGTGCTTGAACGCCTCAAACGCCGCGGCCAAGTCGGCGATCGGCACCTCGCGGGCCGAAAACGCCACAGCGCACCACCGCAATCGCGAGGTGAACACGTCGGGCCAGCCCACATTGATCGCCGCGGCAAGGTCCGTCGCCCAGCCTTCCAGATGAACCCGCCACTTGGCTTCCGGCATCGGCGAAAACCGCGCCGCCAACGCCGGATGGCGATCGATCAGCCGATCCGCGGCGGCCGCAGCGATCGATCGCGCCTCGACCGCGAGGTACTGACCGAGAAACTGTCTTTGGAATGGATCAATCTGTTGCTGCATCGATTGCACCCGCACCCCGCCATCCCCCGAACCGAAGCATACAGCCTCTTCGACACTCTGTACCGGCAGGATGCAACGGAAACCACCCAATTCTTCCGAATTGGCGACGGCACCCATTTCAACCAAACCGGGGCAGCCTCAATAGACTTCCGAGATGAGCCGCCTCCCCGACTGGTTTCATTCCTCGTTCATGAGCGCCGCCCGGCTTCTTGACACGCTGCGCTCCGACGAACAGGCCATTTTGCAGATCTGGAATCTCACTGTTCGCTGCTCCGCCGCCTTCAAGGACGGTGCGAAAGTGATGATCTGCGGCAACGGCGGGAGTTTGTGCGATGCCACCCACTTCGCCGAAGAACTCACCGGTCGCTTCCGGAACGACCGCCCGCCCCTGCCGGCCATCGCCCTCTCGGACGCGGGGCATATCACGTGCACCGCCAACGATTACGGTTTCGAGTTTGTCTTTAGCCGCGGCATCGAGGCGCTCGGAAAGCCCGGCGACGTGCTGATCCTGCTCAGCACCAGCGGCAATTCCCCGAACATTTTGAATGCCGCGAAAGCCGGCCGTGAGAAGCACATGTGGGTCTTCGGCCTGCTTGGCAAGGGTGGTGGGGCCGTGAAACCCCTCTGTGATGAATGCGTGGTGGTCCCCGGCGAAACCTCGGACCGAATCCAGGAACTCCACATGCTCGCCCTGCACACCGTGGTCGAAGGGATCGAACGCCTGATGGCGACATAGGCCGCAGGGAGAGAAGCCATCGGCCGGAGAAAGGCTATCGGGCATTTGGCGTTTGGCGTTTGGGATTCGGCCAAATGCCCGATCGCCGATTCCCCCCCAAACGCGGCCGCCGTCGCTCGGCCGCATAAACTCCGTGGCGGTTGTCCACCCGCCCGGAGGTTCGATCCATGGCGTATTACATCAAACTCGGAAATCTCCCCAAAAAACGCCACGTGCAGTTCCGCCGGCCCGATGGTGCCCTGTACAGCGAGGAACTCTTCGGCACCGAAGGCTTCGTCGGCCCCACCAGCACGATGTACCACATCAACCCCCCGACGCAGGTCAGCGGCTGGAAGTCGCTCTACTCGACCAAGGCGGAGTACGTCGAAGAGGGCACGATGCGGATGCGGCACCTCAAGACCGCGAAACTCGCTCCCAACGGCGATCCGGTGACCGGGCGGGTGGTCCTCTTCGGCAACGCCGACTGCGAGATGAGCCTGTGCAACCCCGTCGAGCAGATGGGATACCACTTCAAGAACGCCCAAGGCGATGAGTGCATCTTCGTGCACTTCGGGTCAGGCACCTGCTTCACGCTGATGGGGACGCTCAGGTTCGGGCCGAAGGACTACATCATCATCCCGAAGGGTGTGACGTATCAGATGGTCTTTGATGCGCCGATCGCCGTCGCCAAACCAGCGGATGCGGACCCGACTCTCGAACAGTGGAAACTCGGCACGCCCGAGATGCCCTGGGGCAAGTTCCTCGTCATCGAGACCGCCAACGGCAGCCACATCGGCCCGCCGCCCCGCTATGTGAGCAAGCAGACCAGCCAGTTCCTCGAACACAGCCCCTATTGCGAGCGCGATCTCCGGATGCCCGAGTTGCCCCTGACCTTCGATCAGAAGGGCCAGTTCGAGGTCCGCATCAAGGCCCGAAACAGCGTCCACTCCTACATGTATTCCTACCACCCGCTCGATCTCGTCGGTTGGGATGGCTGCTACTACCCATACATTTTCAACATCGACGACTTCGCCCCGATCACCGGCAAACTGCACATGCCCCCGCCGATCCACCAGACGTTCGAGGCCCACAACTTCGTCATCTGTTCATTCTGCCCGCGCATGCTCGATTGGCACCCGGGCGCGATCCCCGTGCCGTACAACCACAGCAACCTCGATTCCGACGAAGTGCTGTACTACGTCGAGGGCAATTACAAGGCCCGCAAAGGGATCGAGCAGGGCTCGATCACCGCCCACCCGCAAGGCATCCCCCACGGCCCGCACCCGGGCACGGTCGAAAAGTCTCTGGGTGCCACCTTCACCAACGAACTCGCAGTCATGTGCGACACCTTCCGGCCGTTGTTCCCGACCAAGGCTGCGCTGGGCATCGACGACGCCGCGTACCCCGACAGTTGGCAGGGCGACCATTTCCCCCAATCCCACGGTCAGCACCAAAGCAACGGAATGCCCAACGGCGCCCCTTCCAACCCGAACGCCCAGCCCTACGCCCATGCGAACGGTGCCCCGCGCCAGGTCACGGAGATTCTGGAAGGTCGGACGACGAATGTGTGGGCGGATTGAATACGGCGGTGCTGCATGATGTTCGGTGAAAGAAGCACAGGCCGACCCCGGCATGCCGGGGTGCCGCCCACATCCCCGGCTCCGCTGACCACCTACGAGGACCGCCTCGACCGCGAGAAAGTGTGGGCCTTGTCCGAGGGCAGCCGCCACTTCGAAGACCGCAGCGCTGTGCACGATGCTCTGCGCCGTATCGCCGCTCGCTTGGATGAACTGACCGTTCCTTACGCCGTGGTGGGCGGCATGGCCCTCTTCCACCACGGTTTGCGTCGCTTCACCGAGGAAGTGGACATCCTCGTTACACCGAGTGGGCTTGAAACGATCCATTCCCGACTGTCGGGCCTTGACTACTTCCACACGTTCGCGCAGAGCCGTTCGCTGCGAGACGCCAACACCGGAGTTCGGATCCAGTTCCTGCTCACGGGTGACTTCCCCGGCGACGGGCGCCCAAAGCCTGTTGTGTTCCCCGACCCCGCTCTGGTTTCACATGTGGAAGACGGCGTGAACTACCTCAACCTTCTCACGCTCATCGAACTCAAACTCGCCTCGGGAATGACTAACCCCGGCCGCCTTCGCGATCTTTCGGACGTCCTCGAACTCACACGCGTCCTCAAACTGCCGGAATCATTCGCGGCAGACTTGAACCCCTTCGTTCGGGCCAAGTTCTTGGAACTGCTCGAAGCGGGTCGGCACACCTGAGTTTCACTCGGGCGTCGGGGTAGGGCCGGCGTG
>CAZJXA010000008.1:27791-37414 GCA_964549785.1 uncultured Phycisphaeraceae bacterium
CAAGGAACGATCGCCAGTCGAATCTCGGTCGCCCGGCGTATCCGCAGGACGGCGGCGGGCACAATTCCATACGCGAAGGCGCTCATTCATTCCGCAGCGCGAGCGACCTACGGCCTGAGGTTTGCATGGGTCGCGAATTCCCCGGGCGGGCCGTGGAAGACATTGAATTCGTAGGCGATTGACGCTGTTCCCTTCAACCTCATCCAACACCGGATCGAGCTCAATGGCCCCCGCGCGAAGCTCGCTCGGTGGCAGCAAGATGCATACGGGCGACGCATGGTCGGCGAACTTCAGATGATTCGGCACGGCCTTCCGCTTGCTAAAGCCGCTGCCAAAAGAATCTCTCGTTGCGATGATTTCGGCGCGGTCGTGCGTCTCGCGACGCAAACGGGGTATCCCCTTTCGCCGGAATTTTCAACGGTGACGGCACAAACCGTGTCCTGATTTCTCACGTGTGGGCCTTGTCCGAGGGCAGCCGGCATTTCGCACACCCGCGCCACCCCAAGCCCCCAGTCTCAAGGCCCACACCCTCTAGGCCTCTGTTCACTTCCCGGTCACCGGGTTCGCACGGATCAAGCCACCGCCTTCAAACCGCACGATGTAGCGGTCGTCGATCGAGCGATCCGGGATGTAGTAGTCCGTCGTGATCACCTGGGCTCCGCTGCGTTGCGCGGCTTCGAACCTCGACAGATCGTTCGCCCGGGCCTCTTTAGTGTCGGCATCGGCACGCGTCCGCACCATGAAGCCCTGCCTCACCAAGTCTCGGATCTTGGCCTCGTCGCGCACCGGATCGTTCATCACAAAGATCGCCGCCTCGGCTTCCGACGGCTCTACATCTGCAAAGTACACCGCCCGACGCAGTCCCGGGAACAACTTCAGATACCGGTCCCGCGTGGCACCGCCCTCATCCAGCACGAATACAAACCGCCCGGCCGCGGCCGCCAG
Organism: uncultured Phycisphaeraceae bacterium; assembly: GCA_964549785.1. Taxonomy (GTDB): domain Bacteria; phylum Planctomycetota; class Phycisphaerae; order Phycisphaerales; family UBA1924; genus JBEIUO01. Next base: position 28,737 of record CAZJXA010000008.1, read on the forward strand.
CGTCGGCCACCCCCTCGTCGTCACCGCATCGCGCAGGGTCGTTGCCTCGCCGCGAACATCGTCCGGCGTCAATACTCGCCCCCGCCCCAAGCCCATCGTCACCGTCGCGTCCAGCGATCGGAGTGCTTCATCGTCGAACGCGGCTGGCTTTACCGCCCCGGGCACCTTGCTGGCCGACTGCTTCGTGTTCATCGTCACCACAATCGGCGTGTGTCCGGGGTTCGCTTCCGACCACCGACGCAGTTCCCGCAAGCAGCCCTCAAAGGCGATGTGCGAGGTGCGAAAATCAAAGTCCGCATCGTGCAGGACCTTGAACCCGGGAGTGTAAAGTGCTTCAACGTCCGTCCGTGGCCAAGGCTCGACCCCGTTGGCCCTCAGCAGCCGATGCCCCATGGGTTCGGCATAGAGGCCGCCCGTGGGATCGAAGAATACATCCAGTTCCAAGTTCCGCAGACCCAGATTTAGTTGATCGCTGAGCGACAGGTGCGCGTAATTGATCGCATCGACTCCGCCATAGAAGGGCCGCATGGCCTCCCGCAGTTCTGGCTGTGGTGCCAGTTTGAAACTGTTATGACTACCGATGAACTGGACGTGGTCGAGGCGATGGTCTCGGAGACTTCCGGGCTGTCCGATGGCAGCGCCACTCTCCGGCGTCCCAGTCGGTGACCGGGCTGTGCATCCGCTGACTCCCGCGCAAACGGTCGCGGCCAACAGAGCGATTAGGCGGCGTTTCATGGGTCACACCGTACCGCGGCTCCGACCGGTGATCTCACCATCCGGCACTACCAGCCAGAATCTTCGCGCCACCTTCACATTCTCGACCGCCGCCATCCGCCGATCCACCGTGCAGGTCACCCCGATCGGTAACGTCGCTCCGCCCGAATCCGCATCACCTGGAACAAACGGGCCGATCGAAAACGGCCGACCGGCGGCCCGCCCCCTTTTTTCCTACCCTTCCGCCCGAATGCCCCTGTCGCTCTTCAATTCCTTGACCCGCCGCACCGAGCCGTTCGTCCCGCAAAACCCCGCGGCTGTCACCTTCTACACCTGCGGCCCCACGGTCTACGACGATGCCCACATCGGCAACTTCCGATCCTTCCTCGCGGCCGATCTGCTGCGCCGCTTTATCGAAAGCCCGCTCTGCCAACTCTCAACCGCCCTTGGCATCCACACCGGTCCGCGCCGGGTGACCCACGTCATGAACATCACCGATGTCGGCCATATGACCGACGATGCCGAGGGCGGCGAGGCCGGTGAAGACCGAATGGCGGTGGCCGGTCGCCGCTTGGAAGAAGCCAAGAAGTCAGGAAAACTCCCCGCCGGCACCACCATCAACCCCGGCGACCCCTACCAGATCGCCCGCTTCTATGAAGACCGTTTTCGCACGGACGCCCGGGCCTTGGGCCTCAAACTCGCGATTGAAGCCCAAACCGATCCCACCCTCATGCCCCGCGCGACCGAGAACGTCCCCGGCATGATCGCCGTTACCGCCCGCCTCCTCGAGCGCGGCTACGCCTACCAGGCCGGCGACCCCGGTTCCCGCGCAGTCTATTTCGACGTTCAGAAATTCGCCCCGTACGGCCGCCTGTCGGGCAACACCCTCGACAAACTCCGCGAAGGCCAAGGCGGCCGTATCTCTGCGGCGAACCAGTCCGCGAAACGCCATCCCGCGGACTTCCTGCTCTGGAAAGAAGACGCTTCGCACATCATGAAGTGGGAGAGCCCGTGGGGCTGGGGCTACCCCGGCTGGCACATCGAGTGCACGGTGATGAGCGTTGCCCGCCTGGCCGGGTTGGACCACGCCGACGGACTGCACGCATTCGTCGCCCCCAGCGGGCAATCGATCATCGACCTTCACTCGGGCGGTGAGGACAACATCTTCCCCCACCACGAGTGCGAGGTCGCTCAGAGTTGCTGCGCGTTCAACGCCGAACCCGACTCGGGTTCCTTCGCCTCGATGTGGTTCCACCCGCGCTTCCTGCTGGTCGAAGGCACCAAGATGAGCAAGAGCAAGGGCAATTTTTTTACCGCCCGCGATCTGTTCGACAAAGGCATCGAGCCCGCCGCGCTGCGGCTCGCGCTCATCGGGACACATTACCGATCGAACGCGGATTTCACGATGCACGGGCTCAAGAGCGCACAGCGGACCATCGACCGCTGGCGAAACTTCCGGAAAAACGCTCTGGAATCGGCGGCCGGAGGGATCACCGTTGATCGCTCCGTGCTGGACCGCTTTGCCGAGGCCATGCACAATGATCTGAACATCTCGGAAGCCATCGCCGCCGTGCATCAGTGGGTGGGTGAAGCAGGTAACGGCTGCCACCAGGACGCTGATACGTTCGACACCATCGACAGCGTGCTCGGTCTCTTCGGGCTCGGTCAGCCCGCCACATTGAAACTCGACTCGACGGTGGAGAATCTGCTCGCTGAACGAAAGGCCGCTCGCGCTGCGAAAGACTTCAAGGCGTCTGACGCCATCCGTGACCGGCTCGCAGCGCTGGGTTTCGCCGTCAAAGATCGCCCGGACGGGACGGTGGACGTTTCGCAGTTACGTTGACCGGCGGAGCAACAACCGAACACCCGTTCGAGCAGTTGTTCGCGGCTCATGATGTGGTGTTCGGCGACCGACCAAACGATCGGAGCGAGCGTTCCCTGTTGAATCGGATCGTGTGCGGGCGCGGTGATACCGTCTTTGATCCCCTATGCCACTCCGCCTCCCCATCACTCTCTGGTCCTCCGTCGTCGGCCACCTCTTGCGCCTCGTCTTGCTCTCCGCCGCCGTCCTGGTCTTCGTCATCGCCTTCGCCGCGACGGTCAAGCCCCTCGCCGAGGGCAAGCTCGACGCCCCGGACGCCCTGCGCTTCATGCTTCTGGCCGTCGCCCCCATGATGGCCTACGCGCTCCCCTTCGCCGCGGGTTTCGCGGCCACGCTCGTCTATCACCGCATGGCCGTCGATCACGAGGCGGTCGCCGCGCACTCCGGCGGCCTCTCACACCGGTCCATCCTCACGCCGGCCGTCATCGCCGCGGTCATCCTCATGGCCGTGGTCGCGCTTCTCTCCGACCAGGTGATCCCGCGCTTCCTGCGGGGCATGCAGCAGATGGTCACCGTCGACGTCTCAAAGATGTTCGCCCGCCAGATCGCCCGTGGCAACGCCGTCCAGCAAAAAGGCATGCTCATCTATGCCGATGCGGCCCGCAGCTTCGGTCCCGAAGCCTCCTCGGGCGCACTCGATGTGCTCGCCTTCCGCAACTTCGCCGCCCTCGAACTCGACGCCAACGGAAGCCCCGAGACCGAGGTCTCCTCCGCCACCGCCGAGATGTGGCTCTTCCCCGCCGAAGAGACCGAGCAATCGAGGGCGGGCGGCGCCGCCGGACAATCACGCATCGTCATGCGGATGGATGATGTCGTCGCGGTTCGCCAGGGCGACTGGACCGCCGGCGGCAAGGACATGACGCTCCGCTGGAACACCCCGGACCCCTTCCGCGACAAGCCGTCTTTCCTCACGTTCGGCGAGATGCGAGGCCTCAGAGCCGTTCCCGAACGCATGAGCGGCATCGATTTTCCCCGCCGCGATCTCGCCTACGCCCTCGCCGAACGCGCCGGACGCGAAGCCCTCGCCGACCGTGCCACCGCTTCGTCCACCTTCCAACTCACCGATTCACGCGGCCGCAGCGTGGACGTCGCCACCGGCGGCCTCACGTGGGAACCCCGCGGCTGGCGCGTCCTGCCGCCCGCGGGCGAATCCGAGGTGAGCGCGACCTTCGTCCGGGGCGGCCCGGAGAGCCTCGAACGCACCCGCATCACCGCCGATGATGTCTTTCTCATCACCGACATCGGCACCGATCGATACGCCCGCCGCTTCGACTTCAGACTCGAGTTCTTGAACGCCAGAACCCGCGACGCCGCGGATCCCTCCGCTTCGCTCTCCGCACCGCGGGCCGAGATCACGCTTGCGTCCCTGACGCCCCCCGGTGATGTCCTGAACGCCATGCTGAATCTCGGCACGTTCCAACTGCTGGAACGCGCCAACGGCCGTCTCGCCGACGACGGCGTTCAGGGCTTCGCCAACGAACTCCGGCGCAAGATCGTCAACCTCAACAACACCGTTCTCGCCCGCATCAACGAGCGAATGGCCCGAACCGTCGCGTGCGGCCTCATGGTCCTGACCGGCGCCATCGCCGCGCTCACACTCACCCGCCGCACACCCCTCACCGTATATCTCTGGTGTTTCCTGCCCGCCCTTCTCTGCATCATCACCATCTCGGGCGGTGAGCAGGTCACCCAAGGCACCGGCCCGCGCGGTCTTTTCCTCCTCTGGGGCGGCGTGGCACTCCTGGGCCTTTACACCCTGTTCCTCTACCGCCGCCTCGCGCGCCACTGAATGCACACCCGCCCGACCGATGACCCGAACTCCGCGGTTCTCACCCCGGAGTCGCCCGCGCACGAACCCAACACCTACTGGTCCTTCGCATCCCGCCCGTCATCCCTGTGGGCCCTTGTCGTAGTGACCGCGCTGGCCCGCATCATCTATCTCGCGTTCCTCTGCCCCTACACCCTCGCCGAAGACGAAGCCTTTTACTGGGAATGGTCGCGCCATCTGGACCTTTCGTACTACTCCAAAGGCCCCGGTATCGCCTGGCTTATCCGAGCGTCGACCGCTCTCTTCGGCACCACCGAGTTCGCCATCCGATTTCCCGCCGTTGTTTCCGGGGCTGTTCTCTCCACAGCGGTCGGCCTCTGGGCCCGGGACGCCGCCTCGGACGACGGGTTCGAACCCTTGCGGGCCCGTCGCATCGGCTTCTTCGCGGCGTGCTGCACTCTGCTTCTGCCCATGTTCCAGGCGTCGGCCCTGCTGATGACCATCGACGGGCCCTACGCCGCGTGCTGGGCCGTGGCGTGCTGGCTCGGCCATCGCGCGATCGTGCGGGGCCAACCGTGGATGTGGTCGGCCGCCGCGCTCGCCGTCGGGATCGGCGTCCTCTTCAAGTACACCGCGCTCATCCTTCCGCTCTCGTGGTTGATCGCGTTCGCCGCGAGCCGCTCCCTGCGTCGACGCACACCCTTCCGCCCACTGCCGATTCTTTCTGCCATTGTGGTCTTCGCGGCGTGCCTGCTTCCGATCGCCATCTGGAACGCCCGCGAAGGCTGGCCCACCATCGCCCATCTCCTCGGGCATTTGGGGATGAAGGGCGGCGATGTCATCGCTTCCCCCACCGCCGACCCCTGGCGCTATCGGCCCCAGTGGACACTGTTTTACATCGTCGGGCAGTTCGCGCTCGCGGGGCCGGTCTTCGCACTCGCGCTCGTGGGTGCTCTCCGTGCCAGGCACACCCTCACACGTTCCGGCGTGGTCAGGGTCTCGTGTTTCCTCACCCTGCTGGTGTTCTACTTCGTCGTCAGTTTCATCACCGAAACAGAAGGAAATTGGGCGTTCGCGGCCCATGTTGCCGGGTGCGTGCTGGCCGCGGGCGTGATCGAATCCGGCATGTCCACATGGAAGGCGCGGGTACTCGCGTGGCGACGACTCGCCAAGCCGCGCCCCCGCGAAGGGTTTCTTTTCGCGCGTCCGGCCTCGGTCGTCCAAATCCTCTGGCACTCGTCGCTCATCATGGGCGTGATCGCTGCGGTCGGCATAGTCGTCCTGCCGGTGATCGACACCGCATGGAAGGCGATCACCGGCGCGGCCCGCTCACCCATCCCCGTCGGCCGCTTCACCAACGCCGACCGCATGGGCGATCACGCGGCCGCGCTCGCCTGGGAACTCGAAAGAACAACCGGACAGAGGCCGTTCTACTGCGCCCTCCACTATGGCCGCGCCGCCCAACTCGCGTTCTACGTCCCGGGACGCCCCACGGTGGTGTGCGCCAGCAGCATGATCGCCGGGGGACGCCAAACTCAGTACGACTGGTGGCCCGAAACCCGCCCCGACCATCCGTCACTCCGGGGCCGTCCCGCGGTGGTCGTCGGCGGCACACGCTCTGACTGGATGCCGTGGTTCCGATCCGTGGGCGATCCCGTGACCCTGAACGGCGACGGCAAGCGCGGACGACCGGCGTTCCAAGCGATCGATTTCTATCCGCCGGATTGATTCCGCATCCGCCTTCTCGGCCGTCCTTCCGTTTCGCCCACGTCTTCCGTGCCTTCCGCACTTCGCCTCAATCTCAACACCCCGAATTCCACCTCACAAAGAACCTCACGACATCGTCCGAATCGCTGTCGTCGTCCCCATCCACATCGCCCTCGCCCACCTCCCACGCCCCAAAGAATGCGGCGATGTCGTCGCTGTCCACATCCTCGTCACCGTCCCGGTCCGCCGGGCATCCGCACGACGGGTATTCGCCCGACAGCACCGCCGCGACGCTCCCAGGCGCGATCAACTCCGCCAAACCCAACCCGCCGAGTGCCGCATCGGGCAATCCGGCCGAGTTGGGGGAATACTCACGGATCTCGTCCGACCGCCGGTACAACAACTCGGCGCCGCCCAACCACCGCTGCCGGGCCCCGCGTCGGTACGCCTGATACGCCCCGACCGCATCCGCGCGGGCGCTCTCGCCCGCGAGCAAGGGTCGCCCCAGCAGCGCCAGCAACGAGGGAAACGTCGTCACGCTCCCCGGATGGTCAGTCAGTGAATCCGCGTGATACCCGCCCCACTCCGCCCGGGTTGTCCCCGCCGAAAAGACCGTCGCGTACCGCGGCCCGTTGTCGTCGCTCCACGCCATGTTGGAGAGTCGCAACCCCAACGTATGAAACTGCCAACCAAGCGAGGCCCGGAACGGCTCGCTCCACAGCGCGGCGTACCCGGTGATGAACGCCGGCAGAAACTGTCCGCCCGAAACCCCCGTCACCGGCAGCCCGCCGTGTCCGAAAGCCAGGGGCCACCCCGACGGGCTCGTCCACCGAATCCTTGCGAGGTCGCCGTTGGCCCCGCCATACGCGCCCGCCTGCTCCGCGAACAACATGCCCTCGTGCCACCCTCGACTCCACGAGCTTCCGTCCGGCCCGCCATTCTCGAGCCCGACGAACGCGATCTCCCTTCCATCGCCCCGGGAGTACGCATCCCAGTTTCGCACCCCACAGATGATCGCCCGGGCCGCCGCTTCCACCGCCGGATCGTCCGGATAGCGGGCCCACGCGCGGGCGGCGGCATGAACCATCTTCATCGTGCTGAGCGTTGCGAACTCCTCCGGCCACCCCGGCTTGAGCTCGCCATCCATCGGGTTCATCCAGTGCCGGTAGATGCCATCCACCGAACGGACCGGGGCGACACCGTCCGGGGCCAGCCCCGCATACCGCGTCAGGATGGTCGTCAGCTGTCCCCGCGCTGCGGGGTCGCCCGTCAACTCCTCGTTCATCAAGAGCAGCATCACCGTCCACGCCGCGGCGTCTGGCGTGGCCGGATGGAACCGCGTCCATCCCTCCTGCACGTCGGCATCAATCACCCAGCCGGCCGGTGTGTTGGCCGGCGCCAGGTTCGGCGTAATGAGCGACCGCGCAAACGCCACATGCTGAGCGAACTCATCGATGGCCCATGCATTGAACGAAAGATCGGTGTCGGTGGCGTCCCGCAACACCACCGCACCCGCTCCGCGTGACGCGAGAAAACCACCCTCCGCGGTCGCGGCGAAACCGTTCACCGGCGGTCCCAGTGTCGTATACGTCGCCGGCACAAACGCCGCCGCACCCCGGGCCTGGGCCGCAGGGATGCGCACCACCGTGGCTCCCCCACTATTTAAGGCGAACAACCCCGGCCCCGTGTTCCCCGACGCCGCCCCAAAGTGGTCGTGCCACGCCAAGCCCGTCAGCGGGCCCGTGATCCCGACACCCACCAACGACGTTGACGGCAGCGCGGCCCGAAACAGCGTCCCGTTCAGACTCACAAACAAGTTCCCGAGGTCCCGATCAACCGCCAACGCCGAAACACCGCTCAGCGCCTGCGAACTCAATTGAACCCCCGAAGCGTCGGAACTCAATGCCCGATAGCCCCGCAAGAACGTCGGACCCGCTACATACAACCGCCCCTTGAAAAACGCGAGGCTCACCCCCGTCGGGCTGGTGGTCTGACCAAGGTCGAGCGAAGCAAACGTAGTGATCGCCCCCGTCCCCAAATCGACCCTGCGAATCAGGTCGGTGGTCGTTCCCGACAAATCGGTGCGCAACGCGACAAACAACGCCAAGCCGGAGTCCGAGAACGCCATCGCGACCGGACCCTCCGCTCCCGGAAACCCCCGCGGCACCCCGACCGGACCCTCCAAGTCCGCCGCGTTCAGGGTCCGCACCAGCGTCCCCCCGCCATCCCGGATCTCAACCGTGTCGTCCCCCACATCCGCCACCGCCATCCACCCCGCCAACGGCGCCGCAGCGACGGCCGAAACGGCCGAGGGCGTCGCGACTGGCCAATCGCTGAAGACGGGCTGCGCAGCCGCTCCGGCGGCAGCGACGCCACTGCACACCATTCCCGCCCATCGGTTCCTGCGACTTCTCAACCCAATCTCCTATCAGCCCCCGGCACACCTTACACCACTCTTCGCACCGTGCCACGCCGATGTTTGTAAAACGCGTCGGATCGCTCGAAATCGCGTGATTTCCCGGACGTGATGAGGCAACAAACGCCGCATCGCGGCCGACGAGAACTTCGCTCGTCGATCATCGTTGCGAAACGGCCCGAGCGGTTCCA
>CAZJXA010000009.1:0-34315 GCA_964549785.1 uncultured Phycisphaeraceae bacterium
GGCTTGGAGCGGGCGCGGGTGCCGCAGCGGAGTTCCTGTATCCTTATGGCTTGTCGCTGCTGCCCGATGGCACGGCCTTGGTGTGCGAGTTTGGGAACAACCGTGTGCAGCGGATTGATCTTGAGAGCGGTAAGAGTTTGGGGACGTACGGCGTGGCCGGGCGTGGGGCGGGTGAGCTTTCGACGCCTTGGGGTGTCACGGTGCTGGATGGAAAGGTGTACATCCTTGATTCCGGGAATAACCGGGTGCAGGTGATCAAGCGGCCGGGGGCCGGGTTGTTCGGGCTCGGGGAGAAGCGAGGGAGAGACGAGACGGCACGCCGCGAAGCCGAAACGGGGACGAGTGCGGAAGACGGGGAGTCGCGTGGTGTGGTTCACGCGGCCTGGAGTCATGGCTGATGCCGGTTGCGCTGCCCATTCCGGCGTTTGATGTTTCGGGATTAGCCGGTGGGTTGGCCGGGCTGCGGGTTCTGGATGTGTCACCGGTGGCGTCGCTGCTGGTGGGGCCGGTGCAGTTTGATGCTTCCATCTGGTTGTTTCTGATACCGCTCTTGGGCGTGGTGGCCTTGTTGATGGGCGCGCGGAGTTTGTCGGGGTTGGGCCCGGTGACGAAGTGGGTGGCGATGTCGGTGCGGCTGATCGTGATCGCGGTGCTGGCCGCGGCCTTGGCGGAGCCGCAGTGGCGGCGCGAGAGCAAGGACGTTTCGGTGACGGTGGTGGTGGATGCGAGCGAATCGGTGCCGCAGCGGATGCAGGACGACGTGACGACGTACCTGCGAGAATCCGTGGAGAACTCCAAGAAGGTGGAGGACCGGCTCGGCGTGGTGGCGGCCGCCAAGAACGCGTTCATTCAGAGCCTGCCGAGCAAGTTGAACACCGACCCTGATCGGCAGAACGTGGGCGCGATCGACGGGACGAATCTCGCGGCGGCGTTGCGGCTGGCGATCGCGGTGATGCCCAAGGACGCCGCGAACCGCATCGTGCTCGCGACCGACGGCAACGAGACGGTGGGGAACCTCTTGCAGGCGGCGGAGACGGCCAAAGCCTTGAAGGTTCCGGTGGACGTGCTGCCACTGAAGTACAAGTACACCAATGAGGTGATGGTGCAGCAACTGGTGGCTCCCGCCGCGGCCCGCGAGGGCGAGAACATCGCGTTGCGGGCGGTGCTGCGGGCGGTGACGGCGGCTCGCGGGCGGCTCGTGATCCTGATGAACGGGGAGATCGTGACCAGCGAGGTTGTGGACCTCCGCCCGGGCCTGAACGTGCTGAGCCAGACGGTGACGGCGCAGAAGAGCGGGCCGCAGAAGTTCGAGGCCGTATTTGAGCCGATGACCGAGGGCGGGCGCGTCGTGGGGGACGAGATCGAAGAGAACAACAAGGGCCAGTCGGTCACGTTTGTCTCGGGCGAAGGCCGCTTATTGGTGCTGACCGAGACCGAGCAGGAAGCCGCGGCCCTTGTGAAGGTGATGACGGAGGCGAAGATTCGGGCCGAGGTGCGGCCCAGCGCAGATGCGCCGCAGACACTGACGGACTGGAACGCGTTCGACGCGGTCGTCCTCATCAATCAGGCGTCGTACGGCTTCTCGCAGAAACAGCAGGAAGAGCTGCGGCAGTATGTCCACGACACCGGCGGCGGACTGGTGATGATCGGCGGCCCAGACAGTTTTGGGGCGGGCGGTTGGATAGGGTCGCCGCTGGAGGATGCGTTGCCGGTCAAGTTGGACCCGCCGCAGAAACGGCAGATGCCGCGGGGCGCGTTGGCCTTGGTGATGCACTCGGTGGAGATGCCGGAAGGGGTGTTTTTCGGCAGGAAGGTGTGCGAGCAGGCGGTGAATGCGCTCTCGAGGCTCGACCTCGCGGGGATCATCGAGTACGGTTGGAACGGCGGGACCGAGTGGGTGCATCCGCTGGCGCCGGTGGGCGACGGATCGGCAATCAAGCGGTCGATTCAGAAGTTGATGTTCGGCGACATGCCGGATTTCTCGCCCTCGCTGGAGATGGCGCTGACGGGGCTGACGGCGGCCGCGGCCGGCCAACGGCACGTCATCATGATCTCCGACGGCGACCCCTCGCCGCCTTCGTCCACACTGCTGGACAAGTACTTGGCGCAGCGGATCACGATCTCGACGGTGGGGGTGTTTCCGCACGGCGGCGGAGATACGAGCCGGATGCAGTGGATCTCAAAGTACACCGGCGGGCGGCACTATCACATCGACACGCAGAAGGCCTTGGCGACCCTGCCGCAGATTTTCATCAAGGAGGCCCAGACGGTGCGTCGCAGCCTCATCTGGGAAGGGCCGCCGTTCCAGCCTTCGGTGGTCGGGCTGACGGAGACCATGCGGGGCATGGGGAGCGTCCCCCCGATCAGCGGGTATGTAGTGACGGCCGAGCGGGAGGGGTTGTCGCTGATCACGCTCAAGGGCAAGGAAGGCGACCCAATTCTGGCGCAGTGGCAGTATGGCCTGGGCAAGGTGGTGGCCTACACGAGCGACGCGACCACCCGCTGGAATGCCTCGTGGGTGGAGTGGAGCAACTTCCGGGCCTTCTGGGAGCAGCACCTCCGCTGGGCGATGCGACCGGGCGGTTCGGCGAACGTGAAGGTGATCACCGAGAACAAGGGCGACCATACGGTGATCACCGTGGAGGCTCTCGACAAGGCGGGCGAACGCCTGAATTTTGCCCAGTTCAAGGGTCGGTTGGCGGGGCCTGACGGAGCGGGAATCGACGTGAATCTGAGCCAGGCGGGCCCGGGCCGGTACCAGGCGACGGTGCCGACGGCCGACGCCGGCTCGTATGTATTGAGCCTGCGGTACGCCGCCCCGGACACCACGCAGGAAGACGGCGTGATGGAGGGAAGCGTGCAGGCGGCGGTGAACCGACCCTTCGCGGACGAGTACCGCACGCTGGAGGACAACACGCCGCTCCTCACGCAGGTGGCGCAGATGACCGGCGGGCGAGTGCTCGAGGGTGATTCGAGGAAGGACGATCTGTGGAGCCGGGAAGGGCTCACCATGCCGGTATCGCGCCGAGCCATCTGGCTGTTTGTGGCGCTCGCCGGCCTGACGCTCTTTCTGGTGGATGTGGGCGTGCGGCGCGTGCGGATCGATATCCCGGCGATGGCCCGCTGGGTGGGCGCGTTGTTCGGGCGTTCGGCGGTCAAGACCGGGACGCCGCTCGGGAACCTGAGAGCGGCCCGCGAGCAGGCCCAGAAGAAAATGTCCGAGCGGATGGCGGGGGCCAGCCTGACGCCGGAGCAACTGGCGCAAGAAGCGAGATCGGCGGCCCAGCGGGCGACCCAGGAAGCGGGGAAGGGCCGCGAGACGGCGAAGGCGAAGTTCGAGGCCTCGCCGGAACAATTGAAACGGAGCAAGACCGAGATCGCGATGGGCGGGGCGGACGTCAAGCCCGAAGCCATCAAGGCGAAACCCAGACCGGTGGACGGTGGTACGAATCAACAACCGGGCGAGGGGATGAGCCGGTTGATGCAGGCGAAGAAGAAGGCGCGGGAGGAGATGGGCGATGGAAACAGCAAATAGCAAGTATCAGATTGCAAATGAAGACCGGTAGCACGTAGGGCGAACGCGAACGAGAAGCACAGGCGAAGGGATTGAACTATGGCGACGGCATCGATCGAAACTCCTGCGGAAGTGAAGGCCCAGTGCGAGCAGTTCCGCACGACGTTTCAGCGTCTGAAAGCCGAGATCGGCAAGGTGATCGTGGGGCACGGCGAGGTCGTGGAGGCGGTCCTGATGTCGCTCTTTGCCGGGGGCAACGTGCTGCTGGAGGGCGTGCCCGGCCTGGGCAAGACGCTCCTCGTGCGGAGCCTTGCGCAGACGCTGAGCCTGCCGTTCTCACGCATCCAATTCACGCCCGACCTGATGCCCGCGGACGTTATCGGCACGAACATCGTGATGGAGGACCCGGACACGGGCCGGCGCAAGTTCGAGTTCCAGCGCGGTCCGATCTTTGCGCAGGTGGTGCTGGCGGACGAGATCAACCGGGCCACCCCCAAGACGCAGTCGGCGCTGCTCGAGGCGATGCAGGAACGCAGCGTCACGGTCGCGGGCGTCTCCTACAAACTCGACAAGCCGTTCATCGTGCTGGCCACGCAGAACCCGATCGAACAGGAAGGCACCTACCCCCTTCCCGAGGCCCAACTCGACCGGTTTATCTTCAAGGTGGTCGTCGGCTACAGCAAACTGGACGACCTGATGACGATCCTGGACCGCACCACCAGCATCGCGGACATGCAGTGCGAGAAGATCCTGGATGGTTCGGAAATTCTGGAGATGCAGAAGCTCGTCCGCGGCGTCATCGTGGCCCCGCATGTCAAGGAGTATGTGGCGCGGCTGGTGATGGCGACTCACCCCGAGGGGGAGTATGCCGCGGGCGGTGTGAATGGGGTGACCAATAAGTACATCCGCTGCGGGGCCAGCCCGCGCGGGGCCCAGGCGTTGATGCTGGGCGGCAAGGTGAAGGCCCTCATCGATGGCCGCTTCCACGTGAGTTTCGCGGACCTCAAGGCCATCGCGCCCATGTGCTTGCGGCACCGCACGCTACTGAACTTTGAGGCCGAGGCCGACCGCATGGACCAGGACGAGATCGTGGGCAAGGTGATGGAACTGACCCCGACGGAGCCGCTGGCGATGGCGCGATAGCGGCAAGAAGTGGTTGAGTTTTATGATCGAGACTGTCCATTTTCAGGTCCGCGTTGGCAGGGCGTCCATCGTCGCTGTCCTGCACGCCCGGGTGTTCATCGTGACGGTGCTGGTCGCGGCTCTCGCCCCGTTGGTCGGCTGCGCCAGCCGCGGCCCCACGCTGCACGCGAATCTTTCGACGCCGGAAATGCACGAGCGGATGGCGGCGCACTTTGAACCCGGGATGACGCGGGGTCAGGTCGAGGCCGAACTGGACGTTCTGAAGCAGCGTGCGGACCGGCGAATCTGGCGGGATGAGCCCCCGGCGATGCTGGCGCGGGTGTACGAGCCGGGTGGGTTCTGGGTGACTGAAACGCACGACTACGTGGAGCTGTACGACTTGGTGTTCAACTTTGATGGCTCGCTGACGCTGGTGGATTGGACGGCGACACCGTTCACGTTGCGGTATGACTATGGGAGGCCGTACCAGTGGGAGGGCGGTCCGCCGCGGGGCTTCCCGCTGGAGCCGTTGCCGCCCAAGGAGTGGCGGTAAGCGAACAAATAGAAGGAAAAGTGCGCACGGGCGGGACGCCCGTGCCACCCAAGACAAACACCCATGCTCCGTACCGCCAACCAACACCGCGCCAAAGGCCTCGAGGACCTCCTCGCCGCCGATCTCATCGCCAAGCTCGCGCCGCTTGATATCGCTTCCAAGAAGGTCTTCTTTGGCAAGGCCAAGGGTGAGCGCCGCTCCAAGAAGCGGGGCGAATCCGTCGAGTTCGCCGATCACCGCCCGTACGTCACGGGCGACGATACCCGCCACATCGATTGGAACATCTTCGGCCGCCTTGACAAGTTGTTCTTGAAACTGTTTCTGGAAGAGGAGGATCTTTCCCTCCACGTCGTGATCGATTGCAGCGAATCATCGGATTGCGGCGAGCCCAGCAAGTTCCAATTCATGCAGCGGGCGGCGATGGCCATTTCCTACGTCGGGCTCGTGAACCTCAACCGCGTGGCCGCCACGAGTATGGGCGGCTACATCGAGACGCCGGCGACGGGCGAAGAACCGGGCGAGGGCGGCGTGATGGCGGCCGGTCTTGGCCAGGCCGTCTCGTCGAGCATCCGTGACCTGCGCGGGCGTCGCCGTGTCCACGACCTCTCGCGCTGGCTGTGCAACCTGCGGCCCGCGGGGAGTTTTTCGTTCCGCGAAGCGGCCGAGCGCATCGCGATGTCACGCCGCGGCAAGGGCGTCATGCTGGTCTTCTCGGACTTTTTCTTCAAGGACGGCTTTGAGACCGGGCTCAAACTCCTTGTCGGCCGCGGCTACGACGTCTACTGCATCCAGGTGCTCAGCCCGCAGGAAGTGGACCCGCCGCTCACGGGCGACCTTCGCCTCAAAGACGTTGAAGATGGTGACTTTGCCGAGGTCACGATCTCTGCGCCGCTTTTGAAACGGTACAAGGCCAACCTCGCGGCCTACTGCGATTCCCTGCGAGAGTTTTGCTCGCGGCGCGACATGAACCTGCTCACCGTCAAGAGCGATACTCCCATCGACACGCTGATGCTGGACTACTTGCGGAAGCGGGGAGTGGTGAAGTGAGAACAATGGCAAATTGGAAATTGCAAAGGGCACATCGGACCCAGAAACCGTGCGGCAACTCCGGCGTGCTCTTTGGGTCTTCTGGTGTGCCATGTGCCATTTGCCATTTGCCATTTGGAGCGCAGCGATGACCTTCCTCACACCCGGCCTCGCCGGCATCGCCGCGGCGATCGCCGTGCCGAGTTTGATTATTCTGTATTTCTTGAAACTGCGGCGGCGCGACCTCGAGATCTCCACCACGCTCCTTTGGAAGAAGGCCATCCAAGACCTTCAGGCCAACGCCCCCTTCCAGAAGCTCCGCCGCAACATTCTCCTCATCCTTCAGTTAATTATCCTGGCCGGCGTCCTGCTGGCCCTGGGGCAGCCGCAGATCAAGAGCCAGATGTTGATCGGGCAGAAGCAGATTATTCTGATCGACCGTTCGGCCAGCATGTCGTCGACTGACGAAGACGATGGCAAGGGCGGCACGCAGAGCAGGCTGGACGCGGCGAAACGGGCCGCCGTGGCGCTCGTCGATTCGTTGCGCGAGGGCTCTCTCATGGGCCGGGGCGATGCCGACGAGGCCATGGTCATCGTCTTCGACGTTACCGCCGAGGTTCGGCAGCAATTCACCGGAGACAAGGCCGCGCTCCGCCGCGCGATCGAGGGGATCGAGCCGTCCGACAGCCCGACGCGGATCGAGGAGGCGATGCGGCTTGCGCTCGCCCACCAGCCCCGCCGGTTGGTTGAGGGGAAGGCGGTTGAAGGCTTGGCGGGCGGGGCACCGGTGACGTTCAACATTTATTCCGACGGCCGATTGCCCGATGCCAACTCGGCCAAGCCGGGGCCCGAAAATAAGGTGGTCTATCACCGGGTTGGCCGTATCGACGCCGCGAACCTCGGCATTGTGTCGTTGCGGGCGGATCGGTCGTTCGATAATCCGGCGAAACTGTCGATCCATGTGGGCCTGACGAACAATGAAACGTCGCCACGGGCGGTCGATGTGGAACTCGTGGTCGATAGCCAAGTGGCCGGCATCAAGCCCACGACGGTCAACGCGGCGACGCGGGACGACGGCGGGGTGACGCCGGTGGCTGCGCCGGTGCCCGCGTCTGGCCCGGGCGGATCGACGGGGGCGACCGTCGCGGCGACGGCGAATCCCGAGGTTAGAACAACACCCGGTATCGGCGGCGTGGTCTTTCAACTCGAGCGGGCCGAGGGCGCGGTCGTGCAGGTGCGGCTGCGGGGCAGCGGCACCGGGCAACCGTTGGAGGGCGACGTCCTCGGGCTCGATGATCGCGCGTGGGTGGTGGTTCCGCCGGCCAAGCGGATGGCGATCGCGGTGGTTTCGGACAAGGCGGATCGGTTCGTGTTGACGTCGATCCTGGAGGGCTTGCCTCTGTCAAGGCTCACCGAATTGACCACCAGCCAGTACGACGACCTGGCGCGCCAGGAAAAACTGGCGGAATACGACGTTGTGATCCTCGACGGATATGTCCCCAAGTCGGTGCCCGGAGCCACGGGCGAGGCGGGCCTGCCGCCGGGCCGGTTCTTGCTTCTTGACAGCGTGCCGACCGTCGGGACCGGGCTGACGGAAGTGGGCGCGGGTGGGCCCGCGGGGATCATCGACTGGGCCCGCGACCACCCGACCCTTCGGGCCGTGACGCTCGACACGCTTACCTTGGGCGAATCCCGCAAGATCGAGATCGCGCCCGGCTCGCCGGTTTCGGTGATCGCCTCAGCCGACATCGGGCCGGCGATCCTCGAACTCTCCAAGGCCGACACGCGGGCCCTGATCGTGACCTTCGACATCGGACAATCGACCTGGCCGTGGGATGCGGGGATCGTGGTCTTCTTTGGCGCAGCGGTGAAGTACTTGGGCGAGGATGGCGGCGAGGGCGGGAGCCTGCGGCAGGTTCAACCCGGAGCCGTGCTTTCGGATCGATTGCCCTCGGACGCGACGGAAGTTGAACTGAAAGGCCCGGCGAATCTTTCCCAGAGACTGGTGCCCGCCGCCGACGGGCGGATCGTCTTCGGGCCGATTCAGAAAACCGGCGTGTACACCGTGACGTGGCGGGGGTCGCCGGGTCCGATGGACCTCAAAGACGGCGAGAACGCGGTCCGGGTGTATTCGGCGAATCTGGCGGACGGGGATGAATCCAACGCCGCGGCGACGGACTCGATTCCCCTGGCGTCGGACGTGGTGCAGGCGGCCGGTGAATCATCGGCGAACGCGGATAAGCGGTTGTGGCCTTGGTTCATCCTGGCGGCACTCGCGGTGATGATGCTGGAGTGGTTTGTGTATAACCGCAAGGTGCATGTGTGAAAACGGTGGCGCGTTGCCGGCTCCCTGGAGCGGGAAGGTCGTTCTTAAAGTGCGCCCGTTGCGCGGTCGTGTGTTTTCTTATGGCGGGGTGCTGCGTGACCACGACACGGGCCCAGCCAGCAGAGAGCGACGCTCCCATCGGTGGAAACGTGGTGGGAGAGGAACTGCGCGCGAAGGCTCCCGACGCCGCCGTGACCAATGACAACCGGCCGAACATCGACCTGATCGAATGGGGTTGGGGGCGGTTTGAGGAGGGCGTTCCGGCCGAGACATTCGTGCCGCTGACCGTGTGGCTTTCGAGCGGGGAAGAGGCCTGGAGCGGGACGCTTCGGCTGACGTACAGCCAGGACCGGACGCAGCAGACCGTGATCGCCGTGCCCGTCAGCACCACACCGGGGCGTTCGACGCCGGTCGAATTGACGGCGGTCTTCCCAGCCAGTTGCGAGGGGGCGGTCGCGGAACTGGTGGATACCAGGCGGCGGGATCGTCGGACGTTCTCCACGTTCCCGTCATCGCTGGAGTTGCCGTTCCCGATGGCGTCGTCATCGTCCAACCGGATCCTGGTGGTCGGCGAATCCAATGCGCGAACCCTGTGGGAACGCCTGACGGTCGATGAACTTGAGGGCAACGAGGAGGCGGTGCGGGCGGGGCAGAGCCCGCCCGCATACAACGCGGCCTGGCGACATGGCACACCCGCCGACGCTCGCGAGGCGTATGTGAAGCAGGCGGTCGCGACCAACGTCCGACCGGAACGCCTGCCGTACGCGTGGGCGGCGTACGAGGGCGTGGCGCTCGTGATATTGGGCCAGGACGCGTGGGGACGAATGGACCCGCGAGGCCGCTCGGCCCTCCAGACGTGGGTGTGGAGCGGGGGGCGGCTGCTGCTTGAGGCCGACGGCGCGGGGAGCGTGTGGGCCAACGTATTTCCGTCATGGGCGGGTGAGACACCGATTGCGCTCAACGAGCAATCGAGGATGACGGTACCCGCGCGGCTGATGGATCTGCCCGAGTCGGTCGCGGCGTTGCCCCCCTCGCAGCGGCCGCTGGAGGCGTCCTCGTCGCCGGTGTTGGCTCGACGGATCGAACTCTCGGCGCGGGGCAAGGCGGACGGATGGCGCATCGCGTGGCCTGCGGGCGACGACGACTCCGGCGGCTCGGGCGTTCTTGCGGTGGGCCCGGCCGGCTTTGGGATGGTGGGGGTGCTGTCGGCGGACCCGCTCCGAATCGCGGGCGGGATTGAAAGCGCGCAGATCCGGCGATTGTGGCGGGAGGCGATGCTCGAAGTGGTCACCGCCAAAGACTCGCAGGCCGAGGCGTGGGGGTGGTATGGCGCGGCATCGGCGCCGGACATGGAGATGGGAAGCGCGCTCACGGATGCGATGAATCTGACCGCCCTTGGCCAGGCGCTCGGGTCGGGTGTTTTCTTTGTTCTGGTGGGCGGGGTCGGTGTGTTGGCGTTCTTGGTCGGCCCCGGTGATTGGTTCATCCTTAGAAAAGTGCGGAAGTCGCACCTCTCGTGGGCGACGGCCTTGGTGTGGACGGGCCTCGCGTCCGGGTTTGCCTATGTGGCCCCTTCGTTGGTGCGTTCGGGCGGGACCGAGTACGGCCGCGTGCGGGTGGTCGACACATTGGCGATCGAACCGCCGGTCACGGCATCGGCGGTGGTGAGCGGAGTCTTCGGGGCGACATCCCGCAGCGTGCGGGTGGTGGATGAAGGGCCGGGAACGTTTACCCGAGGCGTGTCGGCGTTGCAATCTTGGAGCGACACCGCCCGCACGTTCGGCCCCTTGGCGGTGGTTCAGCGATC
Source organism: uncultured Phycisphaeraceae bacterium (assembly GCA_964549785.1). Lineage (GTDB taxonomy): Bacteria > Planctomycetota > Phycisphaerae > Phycisphaerales > UBA1924 > JBEIUO01. Next base: position 10,349 of record CAZJXA010000009.1, read on the forward strand.
GAGCCGGTATGACCCGTCGCTGCGGGAGAGCGTGGTCGCCGAACTGGGTCTCGGGCAATGGACGTTCCGCACGCTGCTCACCCAGACGCCCGCTCGTGCCGACCCTACGGCGGTGAGCGCCCGGTTGGCGGGCGACCCGGATGAGCCCGAGGTGCTCTTGCTGAATGTGCCGGTCGGAGCCACAATTCATTCCGGACGCCTCGCGTGGCGGGGGAAGCAGTTCGAGTTGACGTTCGAGCCGGGTGAAGCGGGCGCTGGGGGCGTCGGGGATGTGGAAGGTCAAGCGCTCACGGGCACCCGACGGCTGGAGACGCGCCGGGGGGTGGCGCGGCCGCTCGTGACGCCCGCCCCCAATCTGGATGGGGCCGTGGCCGGACAGTCCGCGCCCGGTTATCCGTACATGACGGCACAGATGAACCCGGTGGCGCCGAGTCTTTCGATGATGGGACCGATGCAGCGGTCACAGGGGATGGCCCAGCGCAACCAGGCGGATTGGGCGTTGGTGGTGGTGCGGATGTCGGGAGCGGGCCTCGCCACGCCCGAGGAATCGGGCATCGACTATCGCGAGCGTACCTATCTCCGTATCGCCGTGCCGGTGCCGCCGGGCTTTGCTGACCAGGAAACCCTCGACGAGTTGCCCGGAACGACGCCATGATCGAAACCAAGAAACTGACCAAGACCTTCGGCTCCCTCGTGGCCCTCGATGCGCTCACGCTCTCGATCGCGCCCGGGGAAGTGTTCGGGTTCATCGGGCCCAACGGCGCGGGCAAATCCACCACCATGAAGATCTTGTCGTGCCTCCTGAAACAGGACAGTGGCGAGGCCAGCGTCTGCGGCTTCGACGTCCGCAGCCGCGGCGACGACATCCGGCGGGTCATCGGCTACATGCCGGATTTTCTGGGCGTCTACGACGACCTCACGGTGGACGAGTACCTCCAGTTCTTTGCATCGGCGTTCCGCATCCCCCGCCAGCAGCGGCGCCGGGTGGTTGATGAAGTCGTGTCGTTGACCGACCTCAAAGAAAAGAAGAACGCCCTCGTGGACAGCCTCTCCCGCGGCATGCAGCAACGGTTGGGGGTGGCCCGCGTGCTGATCCACGACCCCAAGGTCTTGTTCCTGGATGAGCCCGCCAGCGGCCTCGACCCACGGGCCCGCATCGAGATGCGGAGCCTTCTCCTGGAACTCGGGCGGATGGGCAAGACCCTGATGGTCTCGTCGCACATCCTCAGCGAACTCGCCGAGATGTGCTCGTCGATCGGGATCATCGAGCGCGGCAAGTTGCTCTACAGCGGCTCCATCACCGATGCCTTCGAGCGGACCCGCGTTCTCAGCGGGGTGAGCGAGCGGATTCGGGTGCAGCTCGACGAGGCCTCGCTGCCGGCGGCCGTCGTGGCGTCTCACCTCACACTCGATCGGCGGGTGCGGAAGGCGACGGCCGATGAGACCGCCGGTGAGGTCTTGGTCGAACTGGGCGAGGACGGGCTGGGGCATCAGTTTCTGATCGACCTGATCGCGGGCGCGGGCGGGCGCATCCGCGGCTTCTTCCCAGAGACCGTGCGGCTGGAGGACGCGTTCCTCAAACTCACGACCGGGGCTTTGCAGTGAGCGACATCAGCCCGGCGGCGGACCTTGCCGCAGCGACACCGACAACGACGGAACCCCGCGCCCCCGCCGCGCACCTTCCGAGACGCCCGCCGTGGTGGCACGGGCTGAAGCCCTCGGAACTCGCGATGTCGATCCCGGGGCCGATCTTCCAGAAGGAAGTCCGCACCGCGGGCCGAAAGGGCTCGACCTACCTGATCCGCGGGCTCTACGTCGGCGCGATGCTGGCGGTCGTCTCGCTGGTCTTTCTGGTCGTGACCTCCAACCACGGAGACCAGGCGGGTGCGGCCGAATTGATGCAATCCACGCAGATGGTGGCGCCGGCGGTCACGCACGGGGTGGTCTGGTTCCAGTTTGTGGCCCTGACACTCGTCGCCGCGATCGCGAGTTCTTCCGCGATCTGTGATGAGCGGCGGGCGGGAACGCTCGCGGCGTTGATGACGACGCCGCTGAAAGCCTGGCAGATCGTGATGGGCAAGATGACCGGCAGCCTCGTCCAGATCGCGGTCCTCTTGATGGCCGCGGCCCCGCTTCTGCTGGCGATCCGGGTGTTCGGCGGTTTGACGGCCCGGACGGTGGTTCTCAGCGTCACGCTGACCCTTTTGCACGCGGTGCTGGCGTCGATGCTCGCGATTTTTTACTCGATCCGGGCCCGGCGGGCGACGGGGGCGTTTCTGGTGGCCCTGCTCTCCCTCGCTCTCATCCAGGCGGGCCCGCCGCTGGTGGCGTACGCCGCGGACGAGTTGCTGAAAGAATTCGGGAGTTCGCTGTTCGCGGTGCTGGGCTTCGAGTTCAACGCTCTCGCGTGGATTGTGGTGACGGCGACCCCCGCGGCCCTTGAAATCTCGATCATGGCGGAAGCGTTCGGAACGCTCCCCGGGGTGCCCGCCGGAGTGGTCAACTGGTTGTGGGCCGTGAACTCAGTTTATCTTCTCGTGTGGATTGCTCTTTTGTTCGGCCTGTCTTCAATGGTCTTGCGGAGGGTCTTGAACGCGGAGGCGGCGGGCACGGCACCGGTCAAGGTGGCGGGGCTGCCTAAACGGACGAAGCGAATGCTGGTAACGCCGGTGGCCGACAGCGCCGCCCCCGCGTCCGGCGCCCCGGTAGCCGCTTCAACCCAGGACGGGGCGGAACGCAGCAACCAATTCAGCCGCGACGTCGACGACAACCCCGTGATGTGGCGGGAATTGCGGCAGGCGACCTTCACCAAGCCCGTCCACCTGTGGGTGGCGGGGGGCGTGTGCGGGGCGATGCTGCTTTTCCTGTATATCCGCGTGGGGATGCGGGACGAGTCGCTCCACTATGTGATCGTGCTCATCTGCGCCATCGTTTCGTTGGCACTCTCGGCCATCGGAACCACCTCGGGCATCTCGGGTGAGCGCGAGGCCCGGTCGTGGGACGCGCTCTTGACGACACCGCTGAGCGCGCGCGAGATCGTGTGGGGAAAGTTTCTGGGGGCGGTCCGCAAGCAGTGGTTCACGCCCGCGCTCCTGCTCACGCACCTCGTGATCGCGGGAACCCTGGGCGGCGGGCTGAACCTTTCTTGGGTTCTTTTGATACCCGTGCTGCTCGGGCCGATCGCGGCGTTCGGGGCGACGGGCGTCCTGTTGAGCCTCGTCTGCAAGAAAAGCAGTCTGGCGGCGACGCTCAATTTTTTCCTGGCGATCGGCCTTTATCTCATCACGCCGTTAACCCTCATCGCTCTCTCCGAACTCTCGAACACCCCGGTGTTTCGCGACACGGTGAAGTCCGCGGCGGAGAGCACCCTGATCGTGAACCCCGCCACCATGGCCTACTTGGTGGTGGATGGAGCCTCGAAACTGACCTACCCGTTCCACCTCGGTTCGTACGAGGTGTTCGACCTCTTCCGGCTTTCGTTCTGGAACTTCACGGGGTTGGTGTTCGCGGTGGCGCTCGGCTACGCCGTGGTCACCGCGACCGCGCTCGCGATGGCGTCGGCACGCCTCGCGTACCTCACCGGTCGGGCGCGATAGCGGGGGTTCACTGAAAGAGCGTCGGGTGCCGGTCGTGTCGGCTAAACAGCGGCCTTCACCGCCTGCTACGACAGACGACGCCGCTCCGGGTCCGCACACTACCACGTGCTCGTGTCGATCTCGCGACCGTCGAAATCCCGGCCTTGCAGCCCGCCGCGGGTCCAGCGAAGGTAGCCGATAAGACTGGGTGTCCCGCCGCCGGGCGTGGGCGGATCGGTCGCCGAAGGTTGATAGGAATAGGTTGTGGGGGAGGGCGATCGGGGACTGGTTGGTCTAAATCCCGGATTGCATTTGGCCGTCTGCCGCACCGCGGCGTGGCCGTCCGCGGCCAGCATCAGCGGACGGGCCTGCGCAAACGCGAAGTAGATGGGATTGACCGAGAAGTGACGCTGGGCCGATTCGTAGAGGTGGACCTTCTGCGATGGAAAGGCGACCTCGGCAAGCGGCCGGCCCCGAAGGATGCCCGAGACCTGGCCGTTCAACGTGTATTGGTTGTGCGTGGACCCCTGACTGATGCCCGGGTTCAGATTGTCGGCGCGATCCGGTGAATAGAAGGCCGGGCCGGGCTCATAACTGCTCTGAAAACCCTGACGGACGAGTCCGCCCGCGAACGGATCGCGCGACAGCGCGACGAGCGACGCGTGGGCCGGAGAAACGAACGGTTGTAGCGGGAGCGAAACGTCACCGTAGTCGGCGAGCACCAGATGGCTGTAAAGGATGTGGGGGAGCCAACCGGTCTGAACCGGGAAGAGAGCGCCGCCGGGAGCCCGCCGGCGGAGGATGTCGACGGCTTGGGCCGAAGCGGCCTCGAGATCATTGCCACCCAACGCCTGGGAACGGAGGTCGGCAAACGTGGAGTCGGGCAGTACCCCGCCCGGCCACGAGAACGACCAGTAGCGGTCGGCGTTATCGGCTTGATACGAAGCGGTTAACGTCGTGATGGCCTTGAGGTTGTTCAGCGACTCGTTGAGTTGGGCGCTGCGGCGGGTCCGCTGGGAGCCGACAACCAGCAGGGCGACGAGCGTGCCAAGGACGAGAACAAGCGTGAGCAGTTCAATCAGGCTGAAGCCGCGGCGGTTCATGGGTCCTTCTTTCGTTCGATAGAGAGGTGTGCGGAAGAAGTTGATTGTACAAGCGGCGACGGGGGCGGTTGCGGACCACCGTTACCACGCGGACGTGTCGATTTCCTGCCCGTCAAAGTCTCGGCCCTGCAGCCCGCCGCGGGTCCAGCGGAGGTAGCCTTGGAGGGTCGCGGAGGAGCCTCCGCCCGGGGTGGGCGGGTCGCCGCGATCAGAGTCGGGAGAATATGAATACCTGGTTGGGAAGGTTGACCGGGGAGTTCCCGGCCGGAAGCCCGGCAGACATTTCGCGGTGTTGCGAGGTGTTGCGTGCCCGTCTACGGCCAGTACCAGCGGTCGGGCTTGGGTGAATGCGAAGTAGATAGAGCTGACGCCGAAGTGGCGTTGAGCGCGATCATACATGAAGGCCTTCTGCGACGGGAAGGCCACGTCCGCGAGCGATCGGCCGCCGAGCACGTTGTTTTGCCCGGGGCCACTGAACTGCCAGGAGTTTTGTGTACCTGCCTGGACCAGCGTATTGCGGCCCGGTCCGTCGCCCCTGTCCGGAGAATAAAAGGCGGTGCCCAACTCGTAACTGCTGCTGAAGGCAAAGCGCCAATAGGGGTCGTCGATTCCGCCCGCGAACGGGTTGCGGGCACGGTTCACGAGATAGGAGTCAGCGGGGGAAACAAGCGTCCACATCGGGAGAGGCCGGGCCGCGTAGTCGGCGAGCACAATCGGGTTCAAAAAGATGTGAGGAATCCAGGAAGAAATGATCGGGATCCCGGCGTTGCCCGTCCGCCGCCGGAGGATGTCGATGGCTTGGGCCGAAGCCGCGGCCAAGTCGTCGCCGGACTGGGCGTAGTTTCGCAAGTCGGCGAACTGACTGTCCGGTACGACCCCGCGGCGCCACGAGAACGACCAGTATCGGTCGGCGTTGTCGGCGTGATAGGAAGCGGTCAGCGTCGAAAGTTCCTTCAGGTTGCTCAGCGACGCGTTCAGTTGGGCGCTGCGGCGGGTTCGCTGGCCGCCGACCACGAGCAGCGCCACCAGGGTGCCGACGATCACCAACAGGGTGACCAGTTCGACGATGGTGAAGCCGCGGCGGTTCATGAGGTCTTCCTGTTTGAATCCAACGTCGTAGCACAACAGAGGGGTCGATCTCGATGCCGTCAAAGTCGCCCCGTGAAGCCCGACGGGCCCGGAGTTTTCGCCCTTTCCTGTAACCGGCAACCGCGCATCAACTCCCCGGACCGGCCCAATGCGCCCACTATCCCCGAATCACACCCGATCCGCAAGTAGAATTCGTGTTAAATCTTCTCAAACCCCTTGCAACCTTCCTCAAAACCGGTTGTACTGTGTGGGGGACGCCTCAGAAGGGCGACACTCCAACCGTAGATGTAGGCCCACGCACTCGCGGAGGTTGCACGATGCCCGTTTCTTTCACGCGTTCCACCACCCTCACGTTGGCCTTACCTTTGGCCCCTTTGGTCCTCTCCGCCGCGGCCTTTGCGCAACCGGCCCTGCCCCGCCTCTCGACCGTCGCCCTCACCGGCACCCCGGCCCCCGGCACCACCGGTCTCTCGCTCGCCTCCTTGGCCGACCCCTTTGTCAACGAGAGCGGCACCATCGTTTTCTGGGCCCAGTTAGGCGGTACGGGCGTCACACCATCGAATGACGGCACCATCTACATTCGGCAGGGCGGTGTCAACACGCTGCTTGGACGAGAGGGCACACCCATCTCGCTTCCCGCCGGCGGCACGTCCACCATCAGCGGCCTGCCTACCGCAGCGATCGCGGCGAACGGCACCGCCCTCTTCGCGGCCGGCCTCGTCGATTCGACGACCGGTGTCAACACCAACTTGGGACTCGTGCGGGCTTCGCCGGGCGGTGGCCTGACGCTGCTCATCCGCGACGCGGCGAACCCGCCCGCATTCGATCTGCCGGGCTTGCCGCAGGCCGCGTTCGATGGAGACAGCGTGTTTTCAACCGGATTTTCGATCCGCTCGGCCTATCAGGGCCTGCTGTACACCACCGCCACTCCGATACCCAACACGCATAACGGCATTCCGGCGAACTGGGCCCCGGTGGCGTTTTCACCCATCGCCATGCGAACCGATGGTCGGGCCGTGTGGGCTACCACGTTCGGCCTCCCGACCGGGACCGCCCAACAGCGGGCTCCGCAACAAGTCGGCATCGTGACCGACGCGACGGGTTCGCTTTCGCTGATCGCGGCTACGGGCGGAACCACCCCCACCGCCCCGTGGGACGTGGTCTTTACGCGGGTTTCGGCCGGGCCTATCTTGACGGACGACGGCTCGGTGTACTTTGTCGGCTCGTTCAGCGGGGTGAGCCCCGGCCAGGCGATTTTCTCGCGCAACGGCGATGTGACGCAGCGGGTCGTCGAGTCGGGTCAGGTCGTGGGCGGGGTGCAGATCGGCAGAATCTTGGAGCCTGTCCGCATGAGCCCGGCTGGCGATCTCGTCTTCTCGGCCACGCTCGCGGGGGCGGCCCCCGGATTCAACACCGCCGTTTTTGTGAGGCCCGCGGGTGGATCGCCCGTCTTGCTGCTGCGCCGCGGCGACGCCGCCCCGGGGCTCTCAGGCGGCGAACTGATCGAGGGCTTCGGCCCGCTGGTGGCCTCCTCGCGGGGGTTGATCGGCAACGTGGTGCGACTGCGGGGCCCGGGCGTCACCGGTGTGAACAACGAGGTCTTGTATCTCCAGACGCGGTCGGGCGAATTCATCCCCGCCGTACGCTCGGGCGATCCCTTTACGCCGCCCGGCTCCACCACCGCCCGCGTCATCAAACGGGCATTGTTCGCGGGCGATCTCAGCGGCTATTCGCCTCTGACCCGCCGCGGTATGGTGGTTTTTACTCTGGAGTTCTCGGATTACAGCCGTGGCATCTTCGCCGCCGATATTGAGTGCCCGGCCGACATCAATGAAGACGGCGGAGTCGATTCCGAAGACGTTTCGGCGTTCTTTGCGCTCTGGGAGAGCGCGGATTCCGCCGCGGACTTCGACGGCAGCGGGGCCGTTGATAGCGCGGACGTCGTGGAGTTCTTCCGGCGGGTCGACGGCGGGTGCTGATCGGGCCTGGTCGCGAAGAATCGACGCTGCACAATTTATTTCTGATCCGCCGCACCGATAGACGAGTTGGTCGACTATCTGGTGGTGTGCGGGTGTGAACGCCGGCCGCTTGCTCCGCGGATTTCCGCGGGAGCGGTACACTGGTGTCACTCATCGCATTTCGCAGCCCCGGCGGCCGATCCGCCGCGCTCGTGCCGAGGCCAGCCATCAACCAAGGAACCCCGCCATGTCGGTGATCTCGAACGGAACGCGCAACACGGTCAATAACGCCTCGGTGATGAGCGGACCGGGCGGCACAGTGGCCGTGAACCCGTCCGCAGGGGCCGCCGCCTTGGGCGGTCGGTTGGGCCGATCAGTGCCGCTGGCGGAGGCGGTGCGGGCCCGGGTGGCAACCACGGTGGTGGGTCAGGAGACGGTGGTCGATGCGATCATGATCGCCCTGCTGACGGGCGGGCACCTGCTTTTGCAGGGTGTGCCGGGGTTGGCCAAGACGCTGCTCGTCAACGCCGTGGCGAAGGCGATTGATCTTTCCTTCGGCCGGGTGCAGTTCACCATCGACCTTCTGCCGTCCGACATCCTGGGCGCGGAAATTCTGGATGAATCGACCCGCCAATTCCGGCTTCACAAGGGGCCGATCTTCACCAACCTGCTGCTGGCCGACGAGATCAACCGGGCCACTCCCAAGGTGCAGTCGGCCCTGCTCGAGGCGATGCAGGAGCGGCGGGTGACGATCGGCTCGAACGCGATGAAACTGCCGACGCCGTTCCTGGTGATCGCCACGCAGAACCCGATCGAGCAGGCGGGCACGTTCGAGTTGCCCGAGGCCCAGTTGGACCGCTTCATGCTCTGCCACCGGCTGAGTTATCCCAGCAAGGAGCAGGAGACCGAGGTCGTGCGGCGGAGCCTGGGCCTGGGCCTGCTGCGCGACGCTTCCGGAGGGGCAGTCCCCAAGACGGCGTTCGACGCCATCGAGTCGGAGCCCGTGGTGCGGATCACCGAGCTCTCGGAGGCGATGGTGGAGGTGCAGAACGTGCATGTGTCGGACGTCTTCGTGCGGCACTGCATCGACCTCGTCGACAAAACCCGGACCTGCGCGGATTTGGAACTGGGGTGCAGCCCTCGGGCGGGGATTGCGCTGACGCAGGCGGCCCGGGCGAGGGCGTTTATTCACGGGCGCGACTATGCCTCGCCCGATGATCTGTTTGCCTTGGCGCCCGACGTGATGCTGCACCGCATGCGCCCGACCTACGAAGCCTTGGCGCGGGGGCGGAGCACGAAGATCATTCTGGACGAGTTGCTGGGGGTGTAGACGGTCCGTCGGTGATAGGGACCACGCCGACATCGATCTCGACGGTGACACCGACGCAGACGACACGGACTTCTTCTTGTACGGGTGGAATCAAGGCCGCCGCTCAATGACCATCGCCGCTTCGCCAATCACCCTGCCTTCACCCTCCGAGGTCTCGGCCCGGCAGTTTGATCTCACCATCAAGCGCCTCGCCGACGACCTCACCTACGGCAACGACGCTTCTCGTTTCGTCGGCCCCGGCACCGACTACGCCCAGACGCGGCCGTACTCGCTCGGCGATTCCATCCGGAGCATCGACTGGAAGGTGACCGCCCGCACCGGCAAGTTCCACGTCAAGGAGTACGAAGCTCCCAAGCGCGTCACGGTCTATCTCGTGGTCGATACGTCCCACTCCATGACCGCGTCGTCCACCCCGCTTTCCAAGCACGGCCTCGCCGTGTGGGCCGCCGCGGCCATGTCCCTGGCTTCGATCCGTCGCCGCAGCCCCGTCTCCCTCATATCGGGTGGCGATCGTGGGCTCGCGCCGCCGCCCACGCTCTCGCGCACCCTCGTCCTCCGCTGGCTCGACGCCCTCCGCACCGAATCCACCAACGAACGCACGCTCGCGGCGGGCCGGCTCGATCAGATCCTCAAGACCGCCGACCGCATGTCCCTGGTCGTGCTCATCAGCGACCTGCACGAACCCGCCATGGTCGACGCCGCGATCCGTCTCCGTCAGCGCCATGACGTGGTCGTGCTGCACACGATCGATCCCGCCGAAAGGGGTTCTTTTGGCGCCGGCTTCATCCGCGGCGAAGAGGCCGAAACCGGTGCGGACGTTTTCATGACTTCACGCCGCGTAATCGACGCCCCCGATCCCTCCCTTCGCCTTGACGACGGCGCGGTCGATCATGTTCGGATCGGCACCGATGAACCGGTATCGGCGATTGTCGCCGCGCTCAAACGGGCGGTCCACGTGCGCTGCGGCGGAAGGATCGCGAGATGAACCCGATCCCCCATGTCCTACGCCTCGCTCTCGTCGGCGTTATGGCCGGTGCTCTGGCCGGTGTTCCGGCCGGGCCGGCCTCCTTCGCACAACCCGCGGTGCGCCCGGGTATCACGACCACCGTCGGCATCGAGGCCCAGGTTCTCTACCGCTGGGACGGTCCCACGCTGCGGGTCAAGCCCGCCGGACCCAAGTCGATCGTCCTGGTTCGCCTGGCCGAAGTGCAGCAGGACGGCCTCTCGTCGCTCTACGACCTCCGGCTGATCGCCCTGAAGCCCGGCACCTTCGACGCCCGTGACTGGCTCGAACGGGCCGATGGCCTTCCGCTTCAGGGTGCGCCCGCCGCGCCCTTCACCGTCCGGTCCACCCTTCCGCTTGCCGACACGGGCGAATTGCGTTCCGCTGGCGAATGGTCCCTCCCCGCGCTGGGCGGGTATCGCTGGACCCTCATCGGTTTGGGTGCGCTGTGGTCGGTGCCGCTGGCCCTCGTGGTGTTCCGGGCCCTGACCCGTCGCCGCCGCATCCCTCCGAGCGCGCAGACGCACGCTCCCCCGACGCTCGCCGATCAACTCCGCCCGCTCGTCGCACGGTCCTTGGCCGAGGACGCAACCACGGCGGATCGCGCGGCCCTCGAACGGGTGTTGATCGCCTTCTGGCGCGACCGGCTCGATCTCGCGCACACGCCCATCTCGGGCTCGCTCGCGCTGATCCGGCGCGATCCCGCCGCCGCGGCCTTGCTTACCGCCGTCGAAGAGTGGCTGCACGCCCCCCGCAGCACCAACCAGCCCGACGTCGAGCGTCTGCTCGAGCCTTATAAAACGCACCCGCCCGTTACGCCCCTCCCCGCGCCCGATACATCGGCCTCGATTGACGTCAAGCCCGCCCGATTGGCGCCCGCGGCCGGGAGCGGCCGCCCATGACCTTCACTCACCCTTGGGTTCTGCTCGCGCTCATGCTGCCGGTGCTGCTGGTGGTTTGGGAAGCCCGTCGCCGCGGCACGCGTGTCCGCTTGCCGATCGATTACGCCCGCGCCAAGCCGCCCCGCTTCATCCCGAAAGTCTTGTTGGTCGCGTCGGTCCTCCCACCGCTCGTGCTCGCGGCGGTCGTCATCCTGCTTGCCGGTCCGAAGCGGCTGGGGCCACCGGGTCAGGCCCGAGTGCTCACGAACATCGAATTATGCATGGACGTCTCGGGGAGCATGGCGTGGCCCATGGCCACCGCGCCCGACGGAGCGAGTCGTCACAAGACCGCCATCAAGGCGATCGACCACTTCACCCGCAGGCGCGAGGGCGACGCGATGGGCCTGACGATCTTTGGCGGCGAGGTCGTCCGCTGGGTTCCCCTCACGCGCGATATCGCCGCCATCCGCAACGCCGCGCCCTTCATCGACCCCGACACGCTCCCCCAAGTTCTCAAATCGACGCGCATCGGCCACGCGCTTCGATTCTGCAACGATGTGCTGGTCCAACAGCCCGAGGGCGACCGACTCGTCGTGCTCATCAGCGACGGCGAGTCGCAGGACTTGGGCAACGGGGTGGCGGCCGAAGTGGGAGCGCAGCTCGCGGCCAACGACATCGTCGTCCACGCCATTCATGTGGGCGACGAAGCCCCTCCCGGCCAACTGACGGAGGTGGTCACGCCCACCGGCGGGGGCGTCTATTCGGCGACCAATCTCAACTCGCTGAACGCGATCTTCGACCACATCGACCGCATGCACAAGATCCGTGTCAAGCCCACCCAGCGAGAAGCGATCGATTTCTTCGGCCCCTTCGCGTGGATTGCCCTGGGCGGCCTCGCGCTGCACACGCTCTGCCTCTTCGGCCTGAGGTACACGCCATGGTGACGGAACGCGATGTTGCGGAGACGCACAACGGTCACGAAGGACGCTTCCATTGATCCTGTCTCCTCAACTCATCCTGCTCGGCACCATCGGCATCGCGGCCTTGATCGTCGTGGCCGAGGTTCTTCACGCCCGCCGCATCCGGCGGGCCTCCTACCTGGCCTTCGGTCGCCAGGGCCGCCGCCTCTGGACGAACGGGGCTCCGGTCGCGCGGGTTGTTGCCTCCGGGCTGATTGCATGGGGTTCCCTCACGTTGCTCGCGCTCGACGGGGCTCCCGACGATGCCCACCGGGCCAAGCCCGCGGAAAAGCACCTCCTGCTTGTGCTCGACGTTTCCCCGAGCATGTACATCGCCGATTCCGGCGTTGCCGGCAAGCAATCCCGTCAGGCCCGGGCCGCCGACCTCATGCAGAGCGTTCTCGACCGGCTCGATCTCGCCCACACCCGCGTCAGCGTGGTCGCGTTCTATTCAACCGCCCGCCCGGTCGTGGTGGACAGTTTCGATCTCAACGTCATCACCAACATCCTCCGCGACCTCCCGTTGTCCCAGGCCTTCAAGGAAGGCCAGACCAACATGTACGAAGGCATCCGCGCCGCCACGGCCCTCGCCAAGCCCTGGGCACCCGGTTCCACCACGCTCGTGCTCGTCTCCGATGGCGACACACTGCCCGAGGCCGGCCTGCCCCGCCTCCCCCTTGCAATCGGCGACACCGTCATCATCGGTGTCGGTAACCCCTACCGGGCTACCCAGGTCGCCGACCGCTCCTCCCGCCAAGACGTCAGCAGTCTCAAGCGCCTCGCGGCCCGCCTGCAAGGCACCTACCACGACGGTAACGCCAAGCACCTCCCGACCGACATCCTCGGTCGGCTTGTCATGCTCGGGCTCGATGCCCAGGAACGCACCAACCTCCGTACACTTGCCCTGATCGCCGCCGGAGCGGGCGGAGCGGTCCTCGGGCTGGTTGCGCCCCTGCTCGCCGTTTGGGGCCGACCCCGGGCCGTCTCGATCGCCCACCGGATCGCTGAATCGACGGATTCCAACGCCCATAACCCGTACCCGTCTCTCTCTGTAGGCAGCGGCAATCAAGAAGTATCCCGCTCAGGAGCCCTCGCATGACCGTCGCCAAACCCCGCTCCAAATCCGTTCTGCGCTCGGGCTGGTTCTGGGCGACGTGGGCCTGCGTGCCGATCGCAGTGCTCGTCATTCACTTGGGCCCCGGCCAGCGCTGGCTGGCCCGCGACATCGCCGCCCGCCATCTCACCCTCGCGGCCCTCGCCGCATCCAACGACGAGTTCATGGTGGCCGCCGATGAGTACGCCGCGGCCCGCAACGCCCTGCCGGAAACCGATGCCGCAGCCCGGCAACGCCTCGACCTGGCCGAGGTCCGGGCCCGCCTCGATAATGGCGACTTTGTCGAAGCCGTGAGCCAACTCGAAGGTCTGCTCGGCGCCGCCCTCGACCCCCACGCCAACCCCCACGCCAACGCCAAGGATCAACCCCGTATCGATCAACTACGGGCCGAGATCGCCAAAGGCTCGTACTACACCGCGTGGATGATGCGCCTGGAGGGTGCCACCGAAGACGAGTGGAAGCCCGAGACCGAGAAGGCCCGCCAGCACTACCGCCTCCTTACGGAGAGCGGCGTCGACACCCACGACAACGCCAAGAACTTGGAGGCGGTCATCCGGCTCGAACTGATGAGCCTGACCGACCTGGAAGCCCTGCCGCTCCCCAAAAAATGCCAAAATTGCTCCAATTGCTCCAACGAAAAGCGTAAGCAACGCCTCAGCAAGTGCCAGGGGAAGAAACCCGACGACGCCCGTAGCGACGCCAATCAACAAATGTCCCAAACCGCGTCGTGGGGCAAGGGGTCTTAAAACAGGCCTGAGTGCCGAGCCCTCAGATCACTGGTGTCCCTGGTCGTTAGCCGAAGGGGTTTCTCGAATCGCGCATGTTGGACCCGATCGAACGTCCTTTGAACCGTTCCCGTCCATTCTCCGCTCGCGACTTCTTCTCTGCCTTTTCTCTTGTTCGACCTTCCCGAATAAGCCCGTGACTATGAAACCCATCTTCTTCATCGCGTTCGCCGGGCTTGCCCTCTCCTGCTTGGCCCCCGCCTCCGCCCAGGTCATTCGTCGTGGCGACTCGATGCAGGAAATCGAACAGATGATGGCGATGGAAATGGCCGGCTTTGACCCGGATTCGGAGTCCCCGGGCGGCGCCGAGTCCGACACCCCGCAGCCCAAGACGCCCCTCGGAAAGTTGCTCGTCCAGCAACGGATCATGCGGACGCCGGAAACCCTTCTCAAGGCCCGCGCCACGCTCGCCGCGAAAGCCCGCGATGAGCGCCTCACGCCGCCCTCCGCCAGCAAGCCGACAGAAGCGCTGCCGCCGCCACCCGCGACCGATCGCAAGCTCGTTCCCGCCATCGCCGAGCACGCACCGGACGCACCGGACGCCGCCGCCGCCGATGCCGACTCGCCCGGGGCCGCCGCCGCTCTCGGTCGGCCGCTCCCCGTGCCCGACAAGAACGCACGCCCGCCGACGAAGGAAGAAACCAAACTCGCCGAGCACTTCGGGCAACTCGTCACCGCTGGGCAATGGGTCGAAGTAGCGCAGATTCTCCGTTCCCACGCCGCCGAAGACGCGTCCGCCGTCTACACGTTCCTGCTCACCGCCCTCGCTTCCGATACCGCGCTGGTTCCCGACGAAGTCGTCGCCATCAGCGAGATGGCGCCGGCCGCCTTGACCGACAAGAACATCGATGCCCTCGGCGGCCTGCTCAAGAACGCGATCGCCCGCGGCGCTGATGCCTCGCACATCACCGCGCTCATCGGCGCTGGCACCAAGCACTTCGGCGGCACCGACCCCGCGGCACGCACGCGGGCAGCGCGGTTCCTCATGGCCGCGGATTTGCCGGTCGAGGCCCATCCGTATCTCGAACCTCTGGATGCCGCACGGGTTGCCAAAAACGCTGCGGTCATCAACCTCCACGCCATGTACGAGCAGGGGCTTGCGGCCCGCAAGAAAGACCCCGGCGAAAAGAACGCCGCCATCCGCCGTTCCTGGGAGTTGTGCCTCGAAGTCTTCCGCATCGACGCCGCGGGCCGGCCCGAACGGGAAGCTGCCCTCGGACGGGTGCTCACTTTCCTTAAGGAAATCCCCACCGAAATTGGTGACGCCTGGCTCGCCGAAGTCTTTCAAGGCGAGTCAGACCTCGTCTGGGCATTGGCCGACCGTACCAACGGGGCGGCCCGCTCGGGTCGCACGACCGGCCGCACCCCCGACGAGCGCATGATCGGTCTCCGCCAGCTTCGCCGCGTGGGGGCGGCGCTCGCCGTCTCCGCGGGCGACCAACTCCCCGTCTATCGAACCGCTCTCGACATGATGGCGCTCACCATCGTGGAAGAAGCGGAGGACACCAAGAACCGGCGGCGTGACGAGCGATTTCAGTTCATTCCCGCCGACCAGTTGGGCACCGTGCTCCCCACACCCGCATGGATACTCGCCGTCGATCCCGGCCTCGCGGGACGGCTCGAACTCATGGCCGTTACCGTCGCCGCCGGTTCCGGCGACGTCGCGGCAGTCCTCGCCATCATCCGTCCGCTCGCGGCCACCGACAAAGAACGCGCCCAGAAACTCGCCGACGCCCTTGTTGAAGCCTGGCCCAACTACGTGAAGCCGCCGCAGCAGAACGAATACGACCCGTATGGGTACAACTACGGCTCACGCATGTTCATCAACGGCCGATGGGTCAATTACGGCAACTCGTACGGCAACAATGCGGGCATCCCGCTGACCAGGGCCCGCCAGAAGCGCTACACCGAGCAATTGGGCACGGCCCTCGATGCACTGAAAGCACTCGGGCTTGATTCCCCGTCCGCCGCCGTCGTAGCCGCGTTCTCCGCAGGCCATTCCGACGCCGAGGTCTACGTCCGGGAGGACGTCGAAAAACTCTTTGGGCCCGTCGGCTCCGTGAGCGCCGACGTCAATCTCGAACTCGCTGACGCCATGCGTACCCGCCTCGGCGGACTGTGGCGCAAGCCCAAAACCCAGCAGGACAACGGCACCAAACGCAACGACAAGCAGATCGCTTCGGAGGTCGTCCGGGGATACACGCTGGCGCTCGAAATGGCCGCGTCCGCCCAATCCTCCGACCCCGATTCGTGGCGGGTGGCCACGCTCGTCGCCGATCTTTCGTTCGACAAGGCGGAGTTCCTGTACGGCCAGAAGACCGACCTCGCCACCTACTCGACCCTCCGTGAAGCCGCCTTCGCCGGGTACGCCCATGCCGCCAGCCTTTACACCGCTGCCCTCGATACCGGCACCGCGGCGCCCTCCGCCCGCGTCTATTTCCAGTGGCTCTCGTCCGCCCTCGGCGCTTCCGATCTGGGCGTTCTCACCCGCCAGGACACACCGAGCGTCGAACAGGTCGACCGTGTGATCGCCGCGCTCGGCGAACTGCCCGAAGCCAAACGCTCCGCCCACGTCGGGCTCTTCGCCAAGGACGTCAGCGGTGCCCTCGCGACCTTGGCCCCGGAACTCAAGGTTCGGTTCCTCACGCATGCGGCCAAGGTCATCGGCGATCACCCCGACGGGGCCGACGCCCGCAAACAACTCGCCTATTTCAACGACCTCAAGACCGAGGTCGAACTCGCGCTCTCCACCGACAGCGGTATCGGGAGCACGGGTTCAACGGTCGGCAGTCTGCAACCCTTCGGGGCCCACCTCAGCGTGTGGTCGAGCCGCGCCGTCAGCCGCGAATCCGGGGGCTTTGGCAAGTACCTCCTGAACCAGCAATGGCACCCGCAGACCAACGAGCAGATTGATTACAAGGACGACCTCGAAAAGAAACTCCGCGAAACGCTCTCGGACCGGTTCGAGATCGTCTCGATCACCTTCCACAAGCCCGGCGTCACGCCCATCGGGCTGGAGCGCGAAGGCTGGGAGATGCACCCGCTCGCCTACCTGCTGCTCCGCAGCAAGGATGCCTCCGTCGATAAGCTCCCCCCTCTCCAGATTGACATGGATTTTAGTGACGGCACCGGCACCGTCATCCTTCCGATGACGAGCACCGCCGCCCTCATTGACTCCCGGACCGAGCCAGCCCGAACCGCGCCCGTTCGGCTCGCCGTTGAACAGATTCTGGACGCCCGCGAACAGGTCGACGGCATCATCAAACTCGAAGTGCGGGCCAAGGCCGCGGGTCTGATCCCACCCCTCGATTCAATCGTCGATCTGGGCAAACTCGACGGCTTCACGATTGTTCGCACCGAAGACCACGGCCTCCAAGTCTCCGAACTCGACGTCGAGGGCGACTCGATCCGCCCGATCGCCGAACGCTCCTGGTCTCTCGAATTGGCGCCCGCCCCCAACGTCGTCCCCGCCTCGTTCACCTTCCCCACCGCCAAATTTGATACCTCCGCCGCGCCCGTCGCGGGCACCGAGTCGGACGGCGACACCGCTCCCGCCGAGTTCGTCCCCTTCAAACTCAGCCGTTATACCGACGCCGACATCACCGCCGCTCAACCCGTCGAACCGATCGACGTCAAGGTCAAGGGCCTCCCCATATGGGTCCCGGCGTTACTGGCCGTGGGCGTGCTCTCCGGTGTCGGCGTACTTGCCTTCGCCCTCCGCCGCCGCAAACCCGTCACCGGTCCGACCGAGACTTTCAGCGTGCCCACCGACCTGACACCCCTCTCCGCCATCGCCACGCTCCGCCGCATCGCCACCTCACCCAAGGTCGCGCTCGACCCCGCGCAACGCGCCTCCCTGCACGCCTCCGCGGCAGGGATTGAATCCACCTACTTCGCGCCCACCACGAACGGAACCCCCACACCCCACCTCAACGGCATCGACACCCTCCGCACCGAGGTGAAGCGCTGGGTCGATCTCGCCGAAGGGCGGGTCCGCAGCAACTAGCGAAGCGTCGCCTTGAAATCTCCCTCCGTTTTACGGAGGGGGTCCCGCGGCCGCCGCGGTGGGGGAGGTCGGCCCCGTTTAGAAGCCACCCCTCAAAACTCGTCGCCGCCGCCGCCCTTTTTCCGCTGCCACGGCTTTTCCTTCTCCTTCTCCACCGCAATCCCGCCCGTCACCCGCACCATCCGCTCGCCCAGTTCGTCGGTGACCGCGGTGATGAACTCGGGTTCCAGCGCAACCTTCAACTTTGGGTCGGTCGCCAACACCGCGAACGAGTCCTCAAAGCCGATGACCAGTTCTACCGGGAAGAGCGGCTTGCGCTCGTCCTCGTCCTTCTTCTTCGGTGAACCGTGAACCCGCGCTGCCTGCGTTCCCAGGATGTCGGCGAGTCGCGTCAGCGCGGCGGGCGCCGAACCGTTCAGGCGTGTCTCATCGACGCACACCTGCAAGCGCCCCGGTTCGAGAGGGACGCCGTCGATCGGGGCCAGCCGGTCGACAATCACCTGCGGCTCACCCTTCTTGGTGTCGATACGCCCGAGTACAAAGACCACCCGCTCGGCCTCCGCCAGATGTCCGTACTTCGCGTAGGCCTCGGTGAACATGACGGATTCGGAAGCGCCCGAGAGATCCTCGATCGTGAGGATCGCCATCTTCTGCCCCGCGCTCTTGCCCTGTTTCACCACGATCGTCCGCACGCTCTGCACCATCGCGGCCACCACCACCCGGGTGTCCTGCGGCAGTTCCTTGGTCTGGGCGGTGGTGTGCGTCGTGAACAGCCCCGACCACGCCTTCCAACGGTCGAGCGGGTGGCTGCTGACGTAGAAACCCAACGCTGCCTTCTCCTCCGCGAGCGTCTCGGCTTCATTCCAAGGGGTCGCTCGCGCCAAGATCGCGGGCGCCGGGCCCGCCGACATGGTCCCCGCCCCGCCGAAGAGCCCGCCCTGCCCGATGGCCTTGTCGGCCGCGACTTTGGCCGCCGCGGAGAGCGCGCCCTCGACCGTCGCCAGCATCGCCGAACGCACGTCGCGGCCGTGGATCGAATCCATCGCTCCGCTGCGGATGAACGCCTCGAACGCCGTCTTGGTCAGGGTGCCCGCCGGCAGCCGTTCCGCGAGGTCGAACATGCTGGTGAACGGCCCGTTCTTCACGCGGTCCGCGATGATGGTGTCCACCGCCTTTTCGCCCGCTCCCTTGAGGGCTTTCAACCCGAAGCGCACATGCCCGGTCGCGGCGGTGGGCGTTTCGCCCTCGGCGAACACGACCGCGAAGTCCGCGTTCGAGAGATTCAGATCGGGCGGCCGAACTTCGACACCCACCTTGATCTGCTTCCCGGTTTCGCCATCGACAAAGCGCGTCCGGCGGCAATCTTCAAGGTACGGAATCCACTCGCTGGCCTTGCCCGCCTGCGACTCGTAGGTGAGGAAGGCCGCCATGTACTGGTTGGGGAAGTAGGTCTTGAGATACGCCGTCTGGTACGCCACGATCGCGTACCCGGTCGAGTGACTCTTGTTAAACCCGTACCCCGCGAACTTCAGGATCAACTCGAACAGGCTTTCGCCGGCCTCCTTGGTCAAACCCTGCTTCTGGGCTCCCGCCACGAACTTCGGGCGTTCTTTCTCGATCTTGTCGTACTTCTTCTTGCCGATGTTCTTGATCAGCGAGTACGCGTCACGCAGGGTGATGCCCCCGAGCCCATGCACGATCTGCATGACTTGCTCCTGATACACCATCACGCCATAGGTGTCGCGCGTGAAGCGGTCCACGATCTCGTGCACCGCCGGAACATCGTCCAGCCCGTGCTTGCGCCGGTTGTAGTCCGGGATAAGGTCCATCGGACCGGGACGGAACAACGCGTTAGCCGCAATAAGGTCTTCCAGCCGGTCGGGCTTCATCTCAACCAGCAGCCGCCGCATCCCGCCCGACTCAAACTGAAACACCCCCGTGGTCTCGCCGCGACGGAACAGTTCGAAGACCTTCTGGTCGTCGCATTTCAGCCGATCCAGGTCGAGCGGGTGCGCGGGAGGGAGGGACCGCGTCGGCGTCTCCTTGACGGCCTGCCACCGCTCGTATTCGGACGACCGACCCACCGCCGTCCAGATCGCAGGTTCCGGCAGGCCCGCGCGGATCAACGCCTTCGCGCGCTCCACCACGGAGAGCGTGCGGAGACCCAAAAAATCCATCTTCAGCAGGCCCATCTTCTCGCACGTGGGCCCGTCCCACTGGGTGATCGTTTCGTTGCTCTCTGTCCCGGGTTGGCGATACAAGGGGACAATCTCTGACAACGGCCGCGTCGCCACGATCACGCCCGCGGCGTGAACACCCGCGTGTCGCGTGTGCCCTTCCAACTCAACCGCCGTGTCGAGGAGGCGCTTCACCCAGTCCACGGTGCCGTACAGCTTCTTGAGATCGGGCTCCTTCTCGATCGCTTCCTTGATCTCGATGTTCAACTGCTCGGGGATCAACTTCGCGATCTTGTCGACCTCGTGCAGCGGGATCTCGAGGGCCCGGCCTACGTCGCGGATCGCGGCCCGCGCCTTCATCGTCCCGAATGTGATGATCTGGGCCACATGCCCGTACTTTTCGCGCACGTACTGGATCACGCTCGCGCGCCCGTCCTGGCACAGGTCGATGTCGATATCGGGGTATTCCGAGCGATCCGGATCCGTGAACCGCTCGAAGAGCAGACCAAACTCGACCGGGCACGCGTTCGAAAGCCCCAGCGCGTACCCCACCATCGTTCCCACGCCCGAACCGCGGGCGCACGCGGGGATGCCCCGCTGCCGCCCCCAGTTGACAAAGTCCCAGACAATGAGGAAGTACGCGGAGATGTTCTTGTCGGCGAGAATCCGGAGTTCGCGGCTCAGCCGCTCGCGCCGCGGGTCTGGTCCCCCCGCGCCGGTCTCCGGGCCATACCGCCAAACGAACCCCGCCTCGGCCAGCATCCGCAGGGCCACATCGCACTCGCTCTTGGCCTCGGACAGAAGCCGCTCGGATTCGGCGTCTGTCGCGCCCGCGGGAAGCGCAAACGGTACCAACTCGAAGCTCGCGCAGTACCCCTTGTACCACGCCGTGAGGTCCCCGCCGAACGCGGCGTCGCTGGGCGCGGGAAGGGTCGCCGGATTGATCGCCTTCACCCGCACCATCGGTGAATTACTCTGCCCGACCGCCAGTTCGACGTTGCACCGGAACGCCACCGCCGCGGCGTTAGCCATCGCCTCCGCGCCATCGTCGCCATACCCCTCGAACGCCGCCGCCATCTCCGCGGGGCTGCGGACAAAGAGTTCCTTGTGATACCGCATCCGCCCTTCGTCGCTCTTGCCTTTCCCCGTGGAGATGCAGATCAGCGTGTCGTGCGCGTCGTGGTCATCGGGACGAAGAAAGTGTGAGTCATTGTCGCAGATCAACGGGATGCCCAGTTCCCGCGCCAGCCGGATCAACAAGGGGTTGATCGCGATCTGTTCCGGCACATGGTGCTGCAACTCGATGTAGAAGCGGGGACGAGGAGATGGCGAAGAGTCCAAACTCCCGTCGACCGCCCCGCCCTCTCTTGGTCTCTCCGTCGCTTTCCCTCCATTGAACACCCGGTCATGCCACCGCGCCGACTCCACCGCCAGATCCCAGTGTCGCTTCTCCCGCGTTCGGTGGAACGCGAGCACATGATCACCGATCTCGCTCCCGAGATGGCCGACGATCGCGATCAGGCCTTCGTTGTGCTTCTCGAGCAGTTCGCGATCGATCCGCGGCTTGTAATAGAAACCCGTGAGATACGCCTCGCTCGCCAGCACCATCAGGTTCCGCCAGCCGGTGTTGTTCTCCGCCAGCAACACCGTGTGAAAGCCGCCTTCACCGCCGCCCGAATACGTCCGGTCGCTGCGGGGCTTACCGGGGGGCGTCACATACGCCTCGTACCCGAGGATTGGTTTGATCCCCTTCTCTTTGCAGGCCGTGTAAAACGCCACCGCGCCGAAGAGGTTGCCGTGGTCCGTGATCGCGCACGAGTCCATCCCCAACTCTTTCACCCGCGTGACCAGTTTCTCGATTTGGTTGCCACCATCCAGCAGCGAATACTCGGTGTGCAGGTGCAGATGGGCGAAGACGCCCGGCGTTCCGGGGGCGGTCGAGTGGGAATTTCCTGAGCCTTCGGCCATGACGACGAACCCTCTTTCAGCAGCGCTTGTGCGGTCTGTTGAGGGTATTCACGACCGTTCCGACGCAAAGGGTTTGGCCGTCCAACCGACAGCGGAGGCGATCAGTATCCGTCCCAGAACCTGCCCGTCCCGCCCCGCCACCTTCCCAGCCCGTACGGGCGTCGCACGTCCAACCCCACTCCTTCCAATCCGCTGGCACCAAGCCGGCGCGTATTGCACCTTCTGAGTGTCAGCCAAACGCTGCCACTGTCCGACACGGTCGTCGGCTCAGTGAACGAAATCAGAACACCAGGAGGAGAAAGATCATGAATACCCGCACCCGCATCGCTGTTTCCGCGTTCGCCCTTGTCAGCGCCGCCCTCTCGGGCGTCGTTTCCGCCGACACCGTTGACCTCCGCTACACCGGCAGCGGCCGGGGCCGCATCGTCCAGATATCGCACCCGGGCGGCGGTGCCAACGTCTTCTCGGGCCAACTTACGCACAACATCATCAACCCCGTGGGGTCGCAGGCCGCGGCCATCGCGGGTGTCCACAACACCTTCTGCACGGACGTTTCGCAGTATGTGACCCGGGACTTCCGCTCGTACACGCTCACCAACATCGCCAACGTGCCCAACGTCAGCCCTATGGGGACGGCCCGGGCGGCAGCCATCCAGGACGTCTACGACTATGCCGGCGTGAACATCCTCTCGGGAGCCACGACCAACGATGCGGCCGCCGCCTTTCAGTTGCTCGTCTGGGAGATCATCCATGACTACAGCCCGACGGGCGGGCTCGCGAGCCTCAGCCTTTCGAGCGGCGCGTTCCGGGCCGCGACCACCAGCGGCAACGCGTTGGGCACCGGGATCATGAGCCAGTTCAACACGTTCGTCGCCTCCATCGGAGCGGTGAACGCGACCCGCTTCAACCTCGTCGGGCTCACGAACGGAGAGGCCCAGGACCAGATCGTCGCGCTGGCGATCCCCGCCCCTGGCCCGGTTGCCCTGGCCGGCCTTGGTGCCCTCTGCTTCGCCGGCCGTCGGCGCGGCAAGACGGTCTGATTTCCACGGCCTTCCCTTTTCCGGATTGTCGACAGTCTTCGGCCCGGCGGTCTTCGCCGGGCCGTGGCTGTTTTTGCTCTTATGATTCGGCGTGATCAGTTGGCAGACCATCCGAACCGTCGCGGCCCAGCGGTTGCAAGCGTCCCGGCAGAGGAGCCCGCTTCAGGCGTTGCTCTCGGGGCTTGTGATCTTTGTTCTTTTCATCCTTTTGCTCCTTCCGATCGTCGCGATCGGCGGGGTGGTCTTGATTGTCGGCCTGATTCGCGGCGGCGTACGGGCCTTGCTCGGTTCGGCCGTGGCCGCCTTGCCGCGGGATGATGGGCGGAGGAATGTTCGGGTGCGGGGTGCCGAACGGTCGGGCACGACACCGGTTGAATAAATCCTTACTTGTCGCCGACTTCGATCCGCATGAAGAGGACGCCGCCTTTGGTGATCCGCTGGCCGGCCTTCAGGCCGTGCGGGCCCGCAAAGGCGGCGAGCTCCACGAGGGGGACACCGGGCGTCGGCGCACAACTCCACGTTTCCCACAACTGGGCCATCTTGGTCGGCATGGCGGGTGAGAGCAGCAGGCTGGCCACCCGGAGGGCTTCGGCGCAGCAGTACAGGATCGCCGCGAGCCGGCCTTTGGCGACCGGATCGGTCTCGACGGTCTTCGCGAGTTTGAACGGTTGGGTGACGTTGATGAACCCGTCCACGCGGCTCACGATCGCCATTCCCTGCAACAGAGCGTCGCCGATTTCGCAACGGGCCATTTGGTGGATCGCGGCCCGCACATGCTCGGCGACGTCGTTGGGCCAGTCGAAGACCAGCTCCATGGGCGGGACGAGGTCGAGCGGATTGGCGGGGAAGGCTCCCGGCGCGGCGTGGGGCGAGGGGAAGTTGAAGGCGAGTTCGGGCGGCGGGGGGGGCAACACGCCGCCAAAGTACTTGTCGATCATGTTGCCGACGCGGCTGGCGCAGTTGCCGATTCCGTTGGCGA
>CAZJXA010000010.1:0-32304 GCA_964549785.1 uncultured Phycisphaeraceae bacterium
ACCGTTACCTGACGTTCCTGCATCGCTTCCAGGAGCGCGGCCTGGGTTTTCGGGGGCGTGCGGTTGATCTCGTCGGCAAGAATCACGTTCGCGAAGATGGGGCCGCGAACGAACTTGAGGACGCGCTGGCCCGATGCCTTGTCCTCCTGGATGACCTCGGTGCCGGTGATGTCGCTCGGCATGAGATCGGGTGTGAACTGGATCCGTGAAAAATTGAGCGAGAGGCCCCGCGCGATGGTAGAAATAAGAAGCGTCTTGGCAAGCCCCGGAACTCCGACCACAATGGCGTGGCCGCGGCAGAAGATCGACATGAGCATCTGATCGACGACTTCGTCCTGCCCGACGATCACCTTGCGGATTTCATCTTTCAGACGACGGAACGTGGTCTGGACGTCTCGGATGGTTTCGAGGCCGATTTGGTCGCTCATGGCGGATGGTAAGGTGGAAGCAGAGGGGCGGCGGGACGAAGCCCGATCGACTGGGCCGTGCCGGTGATTGGACATCGAGCGTTCGAGGCCCTCGGCCCGGGCCTAGATACCGAGGCGACCGGGCCGGAGCGCGTGGAGACCGGCAGCGGGGGGCGGTGAGGGAGCCGTGACCCCCGGTCCCTGTTGCGGGCGGACGCAATCAACCGGATTCAAAATCCAACAAAAAACCGATCTTGCGACCGGTTCTTGGATCACTGCTTACCGGGAAGCGACGTAACTCAGCACCCGCTCTCCCACGAAGCGAAGAACGTGATGATGTCGTCGGAGTCGGTGTCTTCGTCGTTGTCGACGTCGCCAGCCGGTTCGCCGTTCTCCCACGCCGCGAAGAAGACCACGATGTCGTCGGAGTCGGTGTCGGCGTCACAGTCGGAATCGCCTACGCAGGAGCAGTCGATCGGGGCTCCGAGCGTGATGGTGCCGGTCTGGATATTCTGCGAACCAAAGTACAGCACCGAGGCCACGCGAACGATGTACTCACTCCCGCCCACGACGTCGAAGCTGAGAGCACCTTGGGGGGCGTCGCTCGAGGGGAGCGAGCAGGCAATTGGGGCCGCTCCGCAGGCGTCGTAGACCGACACCACCAGGCCGTCGTAGAACGGGTAATCCACGCCGTCCTCGATGGTGATGGTGGGCCGGCCTGAAGTCGCCGGGGAGTAGCGGAAGAAGACGTCGTTGTCTGTGGGGGCCGCGCACGAGTCGAAACTCAGGCCGCCGTCTGTCGCGCAGTCTTTAATGGAGCCCGTGAGATCGATCGCGGTAGCCCCTTCGAGAAGGGGAATTGCGTCGGCGCAGGTGTCGTTCACCAGAATCGGCGTTGTAGGGGGGCCGACATACAGGTCGCCGTCGCCCCGCAAAGGGGTAAAGGTGTCGGCAAACTGCAGCGTGGCGACCCGGACCCGGATAGGAACTCCGGCCGCGCCGTCCACGATCATGCGGGGCTGGAAGGCGAATGCCGCTGGGTCGTAAAACACGCCGGCGGTCTCCGCAGCAGTCGCGTCTTCGCAATCCGCGAAGACCGAGAGGCTAAAGGCGGTACCCTCGGGCGAGAGGCTGAATTCGACGGGCCCGTTGGCCGCGGGAACATGCCGGAACCACACATCGTTTCGGGTGATCAGGTTGATCGGCACGCACGTCGGCACCTGCGAGCCCGTGGTGGCGTCGTAGAGGTTGTACGGGTTGAGGCCAACCACGGCTACGGTGGCGGTGTCGCATTCGTCGTTCGAGGGCGGGACGGACTGGCGGATGCTCAGGATTCCCTCGCCGCGGGTGATGGGTGCGGCCCCGCCGGGAGCGCCCGTGCCCGAAATCTGAACGAGGTATGGCTGTCCGCCGGTGAGGGGCGTGCGGATGAAACTCAGGAAGCCGCGACCGGGTTCATCGCACGCGATGGGGAAGCCGTCGCACTCGGTGTAGATCGCCAGACGGGTTGATGAGATATCGGTGCTCGACTCGGTGCTGATGTCGTAGGTTCCGGTCGCGGAAGGTGTCACGGTGAACCAGACATCCAGACCCGGCGAAAAGAACGGATCGCCAAAGTCACACGCGACGGGGCCGCCGGTGGTGGCGAATGTGTTGTCGAAGCTCGTATCGCCGAGGGTCGCGGGGGCGGGGGCTTCGCAGGTGTCGTTCGGGGCGATGCCGTCGGGGTCAAGCGCGATCGTGAACTCTTCCGGACCCACAGAGGAATCGTTGCTGAGACGGATGATCAGGGGAATCCCCGCTTCGACGACGAGCTGCGCGGAGCAGAATCCGTAATCGGAGCATGCCAGCAGGTTACCTCCGCAACCGTCGAGCACGGCGATGCTGGCCTCGGTCGGCTGCGCGCAAGAAGAAACGGTGAGGGCGCCGCGAACCCCGGGTGTATAAGTGAAGTAGACGTCGCGAAAGCCGTAGCATCCGTCGAAGGAATTCACCACGGCGGCGCTGGTGTCGTATGTATTGAGGCCGTCCAGGGCCAGGGTCGCGACATCGCAGGTGTCGCCCGCGGCGGGCGCGACCGCCTCGATCCGCACCGAACCGGACGGGCGGGTTTCCAAGGCTCCGGCAACCCGGACGAGCAACGGACGGCCGGCCTCGGCGATCAGGATCATGCGGCTCTGCGGCCCTCCGGCATCGTCGTTGCAAGCGACGATAAAGAACCGGTACAGATCGCAGTCGGTGGCGGGGTCCGACGTGTCGTGAGCGCTCAGAACGGTGTCGCCGGTGGTGAAACCGACGGTCGAGATGGAGACAGGTCCCGAAGATGTCGGAACATAACGAATCCATTGATCAATGAAGGGGCGGCGGTCGTCGGCGCAGCCGGGCTCGTAGGGAAAGGGGTCGCTGGTGGCGGCCGAAAGGTCAAAGCCGAAGAGGCCTTCGCTCACTGTCGGAGCCGAAGGGCATCCATCAGTGAACTGAGCGAGTGCGGGAAAGGCCGTTCCGGCCAGCGCGGCCAGGACCAAACAGGAAGCCCGACTGGCTCTCTCGGAATTACACGGTGGGTTGTGACCGATCGTCATGACATACTCCTTTAGGGCAGCGGCTGAACCAGTTTCACGGACAGATCGCCCAACGCATTGCCGGACGTATCAGCCAAGATATCCGAAAGCGCGAGACCCGTCAATAGTTTTTCAGAAACTTCCTGAAAAACAATTTGCCGTTCTCGCGCCTTCCTGTATACTCTGCCTTATGCACGCTCCAGAATCGGCCTTTTCCGGTGAAATCGCTGGACACCCGGACCTCGGGCGTGAAGCGGGCGGAGTGGTCACGGTCTTGGCCGCATCACTCCGCACCGTTCTCGAACGAATTCTCGGCAGCGCTCCCACGACGCGCTCCCTTGAGACCGAGCTCTCGCTTCATAAGACCTTGGCATGGCGCATTTTGCAGGTCGCCTACGCTCGCGAACCGCTGGCGAGTGCCCACCACATCCCGGGGTCTGAAGGACTTGAGAAATTCCTTAAGGCCGCTGCTAGGCGGGGTGCGCCGAAGGAGGACTTGGAGGCCGTCCGCCTTGCTGCCGGACGCTATCGCGGAATCGTCAAGAGCCATGCCGGAGATCGTGTGTCGCTCGAAGTGATGCTGCAGGGTCTCTCCGAAACAGATGCCGGCGACGTGGAATTGAAGGCTGCGCGTCGGGCGGGATACCGATCCGCCGGCTACGCCTGGGGAGTTCAGACGGCGGTCCGGGTTCTGGCGGCGATCATTGCTCCGGTGGGCGACGACCTGGTGGACCTCGCCACCATCCGGGCCCATGTGCGGATGCGGCGAGTGCGTAAAGAGGGAACGTTGCGGCTCTCCCGCACCATCGAGCACGATACCGATGAGATCGGCCCGCGCCGGGCCACGGCGCAAGCCATTGAACCCGAGAATGAAGAGGGCGGCGTGCCGCTGTTGAGGGCGTTCTGCACGCAACCCTTGCCGCGATTGCAGGCGGTGGAGGGCGCCGGGCAGGCGATCGAATATCAATTGATGGATCAGGGGTTGGGTGAGCGCTCGGCGGTGACGGTGTATACCGGCGAGGTGCGACGCGGGCTCTCGGGGGCCCGGTTCCGAAGCGAGGCCAACACGACCAACGCGTTGATGATGACGGTGCGCGACCCCGTGGGCCTTTCGGTGATCGACTTGTGGACGCCGGCGGGGCTCTTCCGGAAGCACACGGCCCTGGTGGTGAGCGCGATCGCGGCAGACCCGCTTCGCCAGAAGCCCGACGAGTGGCACGTGCTGCCGGCGGCTACCTCGGTTGAGCGGATGGGAAAAGGCGTGCGGGCGTCTCGGCTTGAGGAAGCGCCGGACTATGAAGGGGCGCTGAGTCAGAGCATGATGCGGCTGGGATGGCCTGTCGAGGAGTATGAACTGCACCGGGTGCGCCTGGACTACCCGGTGCTCGGGTCATGCCTGATATTGCGGACGACGCTGCCCGAGAGGTGACGGGCATGCCGTTGGGTCGCGCGGGTGAGCAGCCGGCCCGCCAACGTTGCCAGACCGACCGGGAACCGCGGCGCAACGACTGCATCCCGAATCGGCTCGACTCGTCAAGAGGGACCGGATTTTCTCCTCGCCTCGTGTTCCACGCGTCGGAGGCGCGCCATAACGAGCGGGCGGTCGGGCGGTGACAGATCGGTCACCGTGACACGTTCCGAAAGGACGGCTGGCAAAACAATGGCGTGCTCCACCATAATTCGGACGAAGACGAAATCCTTCTCCCGGCCCGCCACGAGCTTCGACACCGCTAAGTCTGCGGCGTCAAGGCACAGGCCGATGGCTCCACCGGTCGCTGCCGAGCGAAGGGCGATAAGCCGGTCTCGCCACCCCGCCGGGAGGGTCGCCGTTTCGATCCCCACGCCGTGCGCAAAATAGCCGAACGTTCTATGAAAGGGCGAACCCTCGCCGATGGATCCTTCAATCAGTTCCGCATCCGCGGGGTCTCGGAACGTGCAGATATCGGCCTCCTGGGAAACGAGGAGCGCGGGAGGGGCATCGGGGTGGCCCCCCAAGATCGACTGAGATCCGATGACCACAAACTCATCGGCACCTGTGATCGCGGCCGACGCACGGAGAATGTGTTCGAGATCGGACCGCTTCATGCAGGGGTTCCGGGTGCTACGGTCGGCCTGGCCTTGCCCGCGGCGATGAACGCCCGAACGTAATCCTTGATCCGCCAGACTTCATTATGCGGCACCACCCCCACAAACGGCGACGTTTGACGTAAACGTTGGCCCTCGTCGGTGCGAGCGAGAAGAACGGCTTGAATCTCGGCTACGGGCCGCGCGAGGATCGCTTCCCACTCCTCATAGCAACGGATCAACCGGGGCGAATCGACGTTGCGAACCTTCCACCGGGCGAGATTGTCGCGCGCGAGGACGATGCGTTCGGGGTGGTCTCCCAGGTGGTCCGCCACGCGGTGCGCAAGTTCGAGGCTGACCATGTCCTGCGCGAGGTGTGACACCGGCGGATTGTAAACGCGGAGAGGCCGGCGGGAACGAGGCGATTGGACGGCGCGGTGGGGAGCGGACGGAGTGTGCGGTCAAGCTGGAAGGGGGTGCTGCTGTCGGGGATCGAACGTCCTCTCAACCGGCTCGGCCGCCGCGGTTGCTCCCGGGGCAACGGTCTTGCTCAACGACCGGAGGACTCACTCACCCGATGATGAGAACGCGCTCGGCACGATGGTCTCGAAGGCAATAGACCGAAGACCCCTTGCCCGCGCCGAGCGTCGCCGACCCATCCAGTCTCGAGATCAATCCTTCCATTCGCCCGGACCCAGCGTTTGCACGGTCACACTGCCGAGAGTGCGGCGCCCCAGATAGGCGTTGATGCGCTCAAGGGTCAGGCCGTCCATCAGAGCCGCCATCGCCTCAAGCGTCCGTGGGTAACCAAGCCGGCGCACATCGCCCGTGATCGCCGAGGCGCGGGAACCGGTCGATTCGCCGCTGAAGATCAGGCTGCTTTTCAGGCCGACTATGGCGCGCTGAAACTCCGCTGGCGTCACTTGCCCGCCAGGCGTATTGATCCGCTCCAGTTCGGCGCGAAGCACCATCAGCGATTCACGGGCTCGCTCCGGCGTGGTTCCGACGTACGCGGCCACAGTTCCGAAATCGCGATCTCCGGCGTATCCGGCGTTCACTGAGTAGCACAACCCGCGCTTCTCGCGAACCTCCGAGAACAGGCGTCCGGCCATCCCCCCTGAGAGCACCGAAACCACTACCTTCTCCAGCAGACTGTCCGGGCTGGCCTCCGTGGGGGCATCGTGGAGCAAAATGATCTGTACCTGATTGGTTTCCTCGGATGCGTGGCCGGCGCCGCGCGGGCCCGGGCCGCCGGGCATCGGTTCCGGGCATGAGCCCTGCCAATCGCGGAAAACGCGATCGAATTGTTCACGCACCCGTTCCGCATCCACATTCCCCGCGACCCCGATGATCGATTCCGCGGGCGTGGCCACGGCCGGCCAGATCGCGCGAACGTCTTCCAATTGGATTGCGTTCAGACCTTCCTCGGTTCCCATTCCCGACCGCGATAACGGATCGGCGTGATGCCGGGAACGGGCGAGGATGGACGCCCGCTCCTGCGGGTCGTCTTTCAGCGATTCGAGGGCTTGAAGGGCAAGGTCGCGGCTCGCATCCAGCGCTTCGGGCTCAAATCGGGGCCTCAACACCATGTCGGTGAGCAACGGAACGACCTCTACGAGGCGTTCGCCGAGCATCGAAGCGCCGATCCGGAACGTGAGCGTTCGGCTTTCCGCCGACCGCCCCGCGCCCAAACGGTCGAAGGCGTCGGCCTGCTCGCGGGACGTGAGCGACTGCGAACCGCGCAGCAGCATCTCCGACCAGATCGTCGAAAGGCCGTCCTTGCCCGCCGGATCGCGGGCGGCACCCGCCGAGAGCAGCCACGAGATCGCGGCGGAGCGAACCCCGGCCATGGGCTCGACCACCAGCGTGGCGCCACAGGCCAGCCTGAATGAATGAATCATGGACATCGAGCGAGATCCTTTCCCAGGCCGAACGCGGCAGAACAGGGCTTCTAGTCTACTCGCCGAGCGAACGCGGCAGCATTTCGGGTGGGTCGTTGGGTCCGACCACACGAGCGAAGTCGGTGACGCCCCGGCGAACGCGATCGGCACTGAGCGGTTCTCGACGCTCTCCATCCGCCCGAGTTCGCCCGTCCGAGCGACTCAAGAAGGCCTGTTCGCAGGCGCGCTGCGGGCGAAACGACTTGGCGCGCGGGCTTCTCCGAGTCTCATGCCGCGCCCTTTCATGGGCGAGAGCGGCACGATCAACGAGCATGAACGCGCCCGAACGATCGCGCGCACCGCAACTTCGAAAAAAATTTCTTGGGTCCATCGCGGTCGCGCGGGTCTCCGCAGCGTGTCATCAACTCTCCCGTTGTTCACCGGCAACGGGCCGATGCCGCCTCTGATGTGGGCACTCAATCGGTTGCGCGGTGACGCATCGTCGTGACCGTGTAATGCCAAAAAGTACTTAGAAAACAGTGTTTTTTCCCCGACACAATGGGATCACGACGATCGGTCCGCGCGGCAGTGATGCTCCGCGTTGTCCTCATCGCGAGCGTGCAACGCGCCTCGCTGTCGCGCCCCGCGACTCCTATCACAACGCCGAGCACGCGCGCGACAACGATCAAGTTCTCCACATTTTGTCAGAATGTTGAAGCACGAAGTGGCAGACTTCCGATAATCTATACGTAGCGGATAGGAACTGACTCGCGCGGCAAGTGGTGTCGAAAGCGAGATGCGGAACCGTCCCAATTTAGGAGATAGTTCGATGGCTAAGAAGGCTAAAAAGAAGGCGAAGAAGAAGACCGCGAAAAAGGCTGCCAAGAAGAAGGCCTGATTCCGCCGGCGACTTTCGCCGACCGGCGTCCCGCTCTTTCGCGGAACGCTGATCTCCCAATCGATTGATCACGGGACCGCGGGTCGGTCCCGTGGTCGTTTTTGGGGCGACCCTCCGGCGGGGAATTTCCCGTGCGGATCGCCTGCGGCGTGCGAACGATCACGCTCCGATGGCCCTTCAACCCCCCGACATCTTGGACGCCCACCGCAGGATCCTCGGCTGGCACGAGGGAACACTTAATATTGATGGCGACTTCCGCCCCTGCCGGTTCATTGTCGATCCGGATTCCGGAAACCCGGCCGCGCCGGTTCATTCCTCCACCTTCTCATCGCCTTCATTGGTTCTGCATCTCCCCGAGGATGAACCGGAGGCCGTACACCTCACGTTGAACGCCCGCGAGGTCGATCCCCACAACCACGCCGCCGCCGACCGATGGTCGGCCTACTTCGGCCCGCACTCGCACAACCGCTTCGCCATTCTCGAACTCGAATCGTTCAAGCGGCTCGATTCGGTCATCGACGGCGAACTGGCACGGCCGGTTCATCCATTCCGGCACGCCGAGCCCCGTCTGTGCAAGTCGATCAACCGCGATCGCGAAGCCCTCGCCGACGCGTGCGAGCGGTTCCGCGGTACGCGTCCCCTGGTCATCGCGGGCTCGCCGATGTGTGTGGGAATCGATCCCTTCGGCATCGATGTGCGGATCGCGTTCGGTGTCACCCGGTTGGACTTTGACGGGGTCGCGGCCACCGAAGACGAAGCGCTCGTGTTGATCGATGCGGTCTTCCGGTGGACGGAGTGAACGCCTCCTCGCCGCGCTTCTCGGGCCTGCGAGAATCGCACGCCCACCTCCCGATGCACGGACGCGCCCTCTCGCTCCTGAAACTCGGCGGCGTCGGCTCGGTTCACGAATGCCTCGAAGCGGTCGCGCATGCCGCCTCGATCCCGTGCGAACCGAGGTCGTGGGTGCTGGCTGTCCAACTCCGCATCGAGGGCTGGACCGACCCCCGCTGGCCCACGATGCAGGAACTCGACGAAGTGTGCCCCGATCGCCCGTGTTGCCTGATGTCATTCGATCATCACAGCGTGGTCGTCAACACGCACGCGCTGCGTGCGGCGGGCTTCACGCATTCCAGCCCCGACCCCGATGCGGGCGTCCTTGTGCGCGACCGCGAAGGCCAGCCGACCGGCGTCTTGCTCGAATCGGCGGCGATGAAGGCGTGGCACAGCGCGCCGGAGCCGACGCCGAACGAACGCAAGGACCACGTCCGGGCCGCGATCACCGACTTGGCGTGCCACGGCTTTGTCGAAGTCCACGACCTGCTCAGCCCCGACTGGCTTGGGCCGACACTCGCTGAACTGGATGGCGAGGAACCTCTGCCGCTCCGGGTGGGGCTATTCGCTCCCCTCGACCGGGTGCGGTATCAACATGAAGCCTCGGCAAGATGGTCGCGAGCCGACCGAATCAGGCTTCTGGGAGGCAAAATATTCGCAGACGGCACACTGAACAGCCGTACCGCGTGGATGCTGCATCCATATAGAGAGCCGCTCGCCGGGCATCCCCTGGGGAAACCGCTCGTCACCAGAGACTCGGTGCTTGCGGCCATGCGGGCGTGCGCGGCCTTGAACGTTCAACTCGCGGTGCACGCGATCGGTGATGCGGCGGTGCGATGCGTGCTGGACGCGGCGGAACAACAGGCTGGCAGACAGCCGAACCAAAGGCCGCTCCGGATCGAACATGCCGAACTTGTTGATTCAGCGGACGTGGGCCGCTTCGCACCTCTCGGGGTCGTCGCGAGTGTCCAACCCTGCCACCTGCTCACCGACGTCGAGATCCTGCGTCGTGAACTCCCCCATCGACTCGATCGTGTGTTCCCCCTGCGAGAGTTTATCGACACCGGATGCACGCCCGGCGACCTGCTCGTCTTCGGCAGTGATACGCCGATCGTTCGCCCCCATCCGGAAGACTCCATCCGGGCGGCCGTCTACCGGCGCCGACCCGATCAGCCCGCCGAAGCGGCGATCGGACTCGAACACGCGCTGTCTGAACTCGAGTGTCGAGCGGCGTTCGCCGCCCCGCCGCCGCCCGGATAATCTTTCGTTCTGACCTGTCATCCATTATGGAACCCGCCCATGTCCGCCGGTGACGACACCATCCGACCCCTGCGTGAAGCCCTTGCGGCCTCGCCCGACAACGTCCCGCTCCGGCGGCTGGTGGCCCAGGCGCTCGCCACCTTTGGTCGCCACGAAGAAGCGGAGACCGAGTACCGAGAGGCGATCCGTCGCGCTCCCATGGATGTTTCCGTCAAAGCGGGGCTCGCGGACGTCTACCTTCGACAGGGGCACACTTCCAGGTCACTCGTGATCCTGGAGGACTTGTGCAAGCCGGGGTCCGCGGCACCCGCGCATCGCCTGCTCTACGCCCGCGCGCTCCTTCAATCGGGCGACGCAGACCGGGCCCGTCACCAGTATCGCCAGGCGATCGACGCCGATCCGGCGGTCGCCGATTCCGCGTTGGCCGAATCCCTCGGCGCTCCCGCGCGGCCCGCTGCGGACGACGATGACGGTGACAGCGGCGGGCGTGAAAAAGTGCGAGCCGAGCAACGCGAGCCCGCCCCGATCCTCGAACTCGAACGACCCAAGACGAACTTTGCGGACGTCGGCGGAATGGACAAGGTCAAAGATGAGATCCGGCTCAAGATCATCTACCCACTGACCCACACCGATCTTTACAAGGCGTACGGGAAGAAGGCGGGCGGCGGCATCTTGCTCTATGGCCCTCCCGGTTGCGGCAAGACTCACCTGGCCCGAGCCACCGCGGGCGAGGTCAAGGCCCGCTTCCTGGCGGTCGGCATATCCGATGTCCTCAACATGTGGATGGGTGAATCCGAGCGCAATCTGCATCAACTCTTTGAGCAGGCTCGGGCTCACCGCCCGTGCGTCCTCTTCTTCGATGAGGTCGATGCCCTTGGTGCCAGCCGATCGGACCTGCGGCAATCCGCCGGGCGTCAACTCGTCAATCAATTCCTGAGCGAACTCGACGGCGTGGATACCGACAACGAGAATGTGCTCATCCTCGCCGCCACCAATGCTCCCTGGCACATCGATGCCGCCTTCCGTCGCCCCGGGCGCTTCGACCGCATCATCTTTGTGCCCCCGCCTGATGAACCCGCGCGGGCCGCCATTGTGCGGTTGCTGGTGGCGGGCAAGCCCACCGAGCACATAGACTTCGCCCAGATCGCAAAAAAAACCGAGGCCTTCAGCGGGGCCGACCTCAAATCACTGGTCGATGTCGCCATCGAAGAGAAACTCCGCGAGGCGATGGTCACGGGGGTGCCGGAGCCACTGCGAACCAAGGACCTGCTGGCCGCGACGAAGACCGTGAAGCCCTCCACCCGCGAGTGGTTCTCGACGGCCAAGAACCACGCGTTGTATGCCAACCAAGGCGGGCTCTATGACGCGGTCCTTGACCACTTGAAAATGAAGTAGGCAGTGTCTCAAGACCTGCCACGGAGATCACACCCGTCTTCCTCTTCTCAATGAACTGTGTGGTCAATGTCTTCAGCTGCTCCCATCGCGCATCCGATCCAGCCCCGTCGGGAACGGATAACTCGGGAACACCCCGACGTGTCCCAGCTTCCACATTCCGAGCGCCGTGTAGACGTCGCCGCGGAACCCCGACTCGAACATCGTTCGGAGTACGCTCTCGAAAGAAGGCTCCGAGCCATCCGGGCCGATCAGCCGGTTCGCGCGGGCGTTGAGGAATGAGACGCTCGCCACCGGCCCGCGGTCGCTGCGGTCGCGCAGCATCTTGTGGACGGTGCGGAACCCCCGCCCGACGTCGTGGAGCGTGAAGTGGTCGCGGCCGCGGGGCCGCAGGATCGCGAGAATGAGCAGCGAATCAAGATCGAACTTGAGGACGTACGGGTCCTTGTCGCCCGAGGCGTGAACCGCGACACTCTCCTGGAACATCTTGGCGTAACTGGTCACCGAGGCCGCGGTCCACTGGCTCGCGTGAACGAGATCGCACAGTTGCGCGATGATGCCGTGACTGTTGTCCTGGTCGTTCACGCCGCACACCACCGTGCGGTAACGTCCGTCAAGGAGATCGCGCAGCAGATCCTGACCCCACAAAATTCGGATGCGTTCGCCCGCATCTTCGGGCCGCTGCAACTTTGTGTTGCCGCCAGGAAGCAAGGTCACTTTATCGGGCGCGAGGTCCGCGGCGACCAGCGAATCGGCATCGCCGTCATAAAGACGCAGGGCGGGGACGTTCGGTTTGGACGTCGTGGGGACGGTGGGGGGCATGGAATCTCCTCCTGGGTGAGCCCCATGATAATCGGATCGACGGTGCCGCGGCGGGAGCGGCCACCGCCCCGGCCCCCGTTCAGCGAAAGACGTCAGCACGTCGCCGATAGCGACCCCTGTCCGACCCGTTGAGGTCTGCCAGCGGGAACCGTGGAGAGCAGATAGTTGCCGTTCCCTTGAGCGAGTCTCATACCCTAACGCTTTATGGCACGCGTCACCGTCATCGGGGCAGGAATCGTCGGGCTGACCACCGCGGTCACGTTGCGCGAGCGGGGCCACGCCGTTCGCATTGTCGCCGAGCAGACCGGCGAAAGAACGACCTCCTCGAAAGCCGGTGCCATCTGGTTCCCGTTCAAAGCCGATCCGCCCGACCGGGTCAACCGCTGGGCCAGAGCCAGCCGCGATTGGCTCACCGAACTCGTCGAAGAGGGCCCGGCCGGGGTCGACCTCGTCCGGCTCTTTGAATGCGCCGACACGCCCGAACGACCTTGGTGGGCCGATGCCGCTCCCGATCTTGAACTGATCGATTCCCCTACCGCCGCCGCGGCGTACTGCTGGACCCTGCTCGCGCCTCGCGTCGTGCCCCTCTCGTTGCTCACGTTTCTGGAGGGTTGGCATGGTGACAGCATTGAACGCCGCCGAGTGACCGACCTGCGCGACGAGCTGACCCACACCGACTTCGTCGTCAACTGCACCGGCTTGGGTGCCAAGCCACTCACCGGAGATCGGTCGCTGTACGCGGTGTATGGACAAACCGTCATCGTCCAGCCCGGTTCAATCGACCTGTCGTCCTCAATCGAGGACGACCGCGCGATAAGCCGGCTCTTCTACGCCATCCCGCGCCGGGATTGCATCGTTCTGGGTGGTGTCGCCCTTGAGGTGGCTGACGACCACCCGCTTATTCCCGACCCGGCCATTGCCGCCGACGTGCTCGCCCGCTGCGCCCGCTACGGCCTCGCGCCCGGCACCGTCCTCCGGCATTCGTGCGGATTGCGGCCCTGCCGCGCTGCGGGCGTCCGCTGCGAACCCGACCCGGAGAACTCTCGCATCATTCACAACTACGGGCACGGCGGGGCCGGATTTACCCTCGCTGCGGGCTGCGCCCAAGACGTCGCGGGCCTCATTCCGGCGACATAGTCGTCGCAACCCGCAAGACCCCCCCGCCCGGTGGCCGATAATGACGCATGGAGAAGTCTTTGGCAGTACCGGTGCCCAGTCCGGTTCCTGTTTTCGTAGTGACTGTCTATGGCCCCAAGTACGCTGCTTTCCTCGGCCCACACCTGACGAGCCTCGTCGAGACGTACCCCGCCCTCGAAACGACCGGGGGTGCAGGCATCCTTGTATTGTGGCAGGACGTCCCCGCACGCGAGGTCGCGGCACTTCGGGCCGCCTTCCCGTGCGCATGCTTCATCGAAACGGCGTTCCCCACCGGCGACGACATCATGCACGCGATCCCGCGGAAGGTGCACGCCTGGCTCGCCGGGGCGGAGTCGGCCGCGGAGGACTACCCCGACCGCCCCGTTGTCTTCATCGACTGCGATGCCATGCTCATCCGCCCGATCGACGATCTGCTGGCCGGCGACTGGGATGTGATATTTACGTGGAAGGACGAGGTTTACCCGATCAACACGGGCGTGATGGTCGCCCGCGAGGCCGCCGCGGCGGCCCATCTATTCCGGGCGATGCTGCCGCGGATCGAGCGGATGGTGGCGAGGAAGGAAGACCTCGCGATGGCGGTGGGGTCCAGCGGCGCGGCCGACCAGCACGCGCTCCGCGAGATCATCGGCTTCTGCAATTACGACAGGACGTTTCCTCGGGCGGTGACCGTGGGTCAGACAACCCGCGAGATCATCTTTCGCGGCGAGCCCTGCCGGATACTGAACGAGACCCGCTGCGTGCCGATCGGGTCGTTCCTCCGGGTCGTCCATTTCAAGACCGGCTGGCACCCGATTTTGCTTGACGGAAAGGCGTTCACCGCCAATCGTCCACGCGCCGCCTGCGCCGAGATGTTCGCATTGTGGAACGGGTTGGTGTTGCGGGCGGAGGCGCGGATCGCGGCATCGATCGTCCACGTCGGCGCAGCCCGCGCGGTCGATCGGTTCCGGACGATCGCGGGCGGTTATGAGGAGCGCGGAGTCCTCCACAGCGAAATGCTCGCTGTATGCAGCGCGTTCGAGGCGCTCGGGGTGGACGTCGTGATCGAGAGCGGACGCTGCCGCGGGCAATCGACAAGGATCTTGGCGGAGTTCTTTGCGGGAGCACCGACGAAGGTCGTGAGTGTGGAGTTGGTCCGTGACGCCAACGCGGACTTCGCCGAGACTCGGCTGGGCGGCTACGGAAATGTTGAACTGCTGTACGGCGACACGGAACGGATGTTGCCGGAACTGCTCGAACGTTTCAAAGGCCGCCGCATCGGATTGCTGCTGGACGGCCCCAAGGGCGTTGCGGCTCTAAGCCTTTCGCGGCGGGCCTTCGAATCGAGCCCGGACGTCGCGGTCTCGTGCATCCACGACATGCGGATCGATTTTCCCCAGCGGGCCGCCGCGGCGGACTATCCGTTCCGGGCTTTTTTTACCGACGAGGCGGAGTACCGAGGCTTGTACGCGGCGCTGGATGATGCGTGTCTGCCGACCGGAGAGATCACCGTGCACACCTGGCGGCCCTTCAAGAAAGGCCACGAGGACGTCGACGGGTACGGCCCAACGCTCGGCGTGTTTCTGCCGGGCGGTTCGGGTGGTACTGGCCTCCACACCGTTGGTTTGGCAAGCTGTTCCACTTCCACCGTGGAGGCGGTATGACCAACCCGACACGTAGCGGTCTGGAGACCGGTTCCGCCAAAGCAAATACCGCGGCCGTGATCCCGGACACGATTCCCAACCGCTTCCTGCATGCCGACGACTGGAGCGACCCACGCTACGCGTCGCTGAAAGCCGAGTTCGACACGCTCTACCGCGACGAACTTCGCGGCCGCCCGCATCCTTCCCACGCGCGTCGCCCGGAGTCCATCGTGACCCACTGGAGCCGAGAGTGGGAGTATCCGTGGACGATTCTCAACGGCGGCTTCGAGCCCGGCATGCGCGTCGCGGATCTGGGCTGCGGGGGCTCGCCGATCATTCCCTATTTGGCCTGGCGGGCTAAGTGCGAATGCACGGGCGTCGACCTGAACCTGACCGGCACCGAAGGGCACACCCTCCGCGGCTTTGACGGGCCGCCAGAAACCCGAGTTCCGGAAGCCGCCTGGGTCGTCGCGAGCATGGCGGAAACCGGCTTGCCGAGTGACAGTTTTGATCGCGTGCTGTGCATCAGCGTGCTGGAACACGTCGGCGAAGCGGTGGCGGCAGCGACTTTTCGCGAGATGCGAAGACTGCTGATGCCCCGCGGACGAGTGCTGATCACGACTGACGTTGACGGCGTTCATCGAACGCTGGATGTTGACTATCGGAGGTTGATCGAGTTGGCGGCCGACGCGGGGCTGACGCTGCGCGGTCGACGAGACTTCGCACAAGGGGCTGGCGAAGCGGCGGTCCGACACGGGCATCCGGGTACGTACGACGTTGTTGGGATGGTGTTCGAGCGAGCGTGAGGGGAAGTAACAGCCCCGCTGGGGCGGCCTTTCGGGGTCCACGGTTTCTTGCGATAACGAATCCGAGTTTCAGTCGAGGCGGGGCGAGCTGACTTTGCAGCGAATCGACCGAACTGATGCCAGTTTGCGGGCGATCGGCGGCGAAGGAGCCCATCGCGGACGGCACCGCCTCAGTTTCGGTCGGTCATGACGAAGCCGCCTCGGAGGACGACTTGGTACTCGCCGCCGTTGATGTCGCGGCGTTCGAGGATGCCGCCCACGAGGACGGTTTCGTCTTTGATGCCGTCGACGATTCGCGGGTCTTCGACACGGATGCGCATGTCGTTGCCCAGCGTGGCGATGATAACACGAGGTCTGTCGGGGCCGGCGGCCTCATCGCTGACCATGAGGGCGACGACGGCGATGGGCGCGCCAAGGGGCGGCTTGTTGTTGGACAACCGGGTGCGGGCAGATGGGTTCAGGCGCGATTGCAAACCAGAAAGCCCGAAGTTCGTGGAAGCGGCAAGGGCGACCCGGGTCCTCTCAAGTGCTTCGTCGGCCTTCGCTTCGGCAGGATCGAAAACATCGAGAGCCTTGCAAAGGTTGCCGAACAATACGTTCAGCCTTTCCGCCTTCTTCAGGCGGACTCCGTCGCAGGTTTTGCATCGGTCAATCTGGTTTTCGTGAACGGGTATCGTAACTTGCGGCCAGGTGTTCGTCGAACGAGTACCGACCTTCACGCGTTTCTCGACCGTTCCCAATCCGAAGCACGTCCCACACTTGATGTCTTTGAGATCGTTTGCGGCCACCGACACGGGGCCGGAGGTGTTTTTCTTGCCGGCGACCGGCGGATTCTTCCCGGCGGGGGCCTTCGCGGCGTCGGAGCCCTTCTTGTCGTCGCCCGCCGGGGCGGCGGGCTTTGCAGGTGCTGCGGCAGCATCCGCGCTTGGGTCCGCAAGAGGCTCGGCAGGCGGGTTATCGGTATCCTTCGGGTGTGTCCCCGGTGCTGTTGGTTCCGGCTGCGTGACCGCCCCGGCCAGTGGATGATGCAACGCCAATGCGGTGGCGATCAGTACGAGAGCCAGTTTGAGAACGCCGGATGTAATCGACATGGATAAGCCCTCCCACGACCTGACCCCGAGTATACCGGGTTGGGCTTCATCCCGCAAGTCAATCTCGGGCGGCGACGAGGCGAGGCCACCCCGGGCCAGTCCCG
This sequence comes from uncultured Phycisphaeraceae bacterium, assembly GCA_964549785.1. Lineage (GTDB taxonomy): Bacteria > Planctomycetota > Phycisphaerae > Phycisphaerales > UBA1924 > JBEIUO01. The sequence goes on from CAZJXA010000010.1 coordinate 16,894, forward strand.
GTTAGGCGCCGTTACCGGAACGCGCTGTCACGCAGCCTGCGCATCGAACCACGCGCGCAACGCCTTGACGATCTCGGGGCCGGGAACATTGTCGAACGTCATGATCGGGCCGAAGGTGAGGCGGGCGTTGCCGCGGGTAAGGAAGCTGCCCATCGCGGTGTCGGATTCAGACGTGCCTGAGATAAACACCGGCAGAACCGGTGCCTTGGTGCGGGCCATGATGAGCCCAACCCCCGCGAGGAAAGGAAGGAGTTGGCCATACGGGCGTTCAATACCGCCTTCTGGGAATATGCCCAGAACACCGCCGGAATTGACGTGACGGATTCCTTCTTTGGCGGAGGCGGAATCGCGTCCGGCGCGGTTCACCGGGATCATTCGGAAGTGCTTCCAGAAGAAGTTGAGTTTCGGGTGCATCATGTCGCTCCCCATCATCCAGCGGATTTCGAAGCGACAGGCGGCCTGCACGATGACGGGGTCAACGCCGGCGGTGTGGTTCGCCGCGATGATGAGCGGGCCGGGGTGGACGTTCTGCGGGATATGTTCGCGGCCCACCACCGCCGTGCGCTGGCCGAAGCGGCTGTACAACTGGCAGCCGCGATACCCAAGCCCGGTGCTCAAGTCACCGCGCGGGTTGCGCGAAATCCAGGAGATGAGCGCGGCCCAAAGCAGCCAGGCAAGCGCAATGAGGACGTAAGTCATGCAAGACCAAGAGGAATCGAAGGCAAACGAAGATCCGGAGCAGCACGCCCCCGGCACCGTTCGTCAGTTCTCAAGCTCGCGGAGGGTGAGGTTGTGCTCGACCAAGCGTTCGCGGATTTCGGTCAGCGACGTCGCGCCGAAGTTCTTGATGCCCATCAGTTCGGCCTCGGTGTGGCTTGCCAGGTCGCCGAGCGTCTGGATACTCAGCAGGCCCAGAGCCTTGCGGGCGCGGACGCTCAGGTTGAGGTCGGAGACGGGTTTGGCGAGCGTCGATTCCTGACCGGTGCCCTTGTAGCGGTCCATGAGGGCGCGGCGGGCGGAGCGGTGGGCGTCTTCCAGCCCCTGCCCAAGGCGCAGTCCCTTTAGGGTCAGCATCTTCTTGATTTCGATAAGGCTCGACTCGCCGAAATTCTTGTAACTCATCAGTTCCGGCTCGGTGATCTTGAGAAGATCGCCCAACGAGCGGATGTTCATTTTCTTGAGGCAGGTACGAGCCCGCACCGTCAACTCAAAGTCGGTCACGGGCGTGTCGAGGAGGGCCTTGCGCTTGAAGATGTCGCGGTCCTGTTCTTCCTCCACCGTCATTTCGCGGCTGGCCTGAACGTCCTTCATATAGAGGCGGGCCCGCGGGTGATTCGGATTGGTTTCGAGAACCTGGCGGAGGCAGCGCTCGGACGCCGCATACTCCCCGCGATCCTCGTGCAGAACCGCGAGGTTGAGCAGGGCGTTCACCAGCGGGGGCTGAAGGTCGACGCAACGCTCATAGAGCGCGAGAGCCTCGTCTTCTTCACCCACGAGATCGAGTTGGTACGCCAGGCGGAACATCGCTTCGCCGCTGTTGGGGTCGGCGGAAACCGCGCGACGGAGATCGGCGATCAGTTTGAGGCGATCGCCAGTGGCATCAGACTTATTGGCTTCCGCCAAGTGGCGCGAAAGAGCCTGCGGATCGCGGCGGGCGGTGTCGGATGCACCGATGACGGTGTCGAGAGGGTCGTGAATCTGCGGCATCAAAAACTCCTGGCAGACGGCAAGCGGAAGCGAGGGATTCCTTGGGAAAGGAGCTGGCATTCCGCGGCCTTTCGTCCGTGGTGAGGATGATAGGCGGCGGAAAAGAGGGCACATCAGCCGACGATCGCGGAACCGATGGCACGGGGGAAAATGGGTGTTCGTGGGGAACCGCCGGCTGTCCGGCGGCGTCTAATACAATGAGCGAAGGTGCCAACGCCCGTTTCCAGTTTTTCGCCGTTCGCGAAACACCAAGGGAACTGAGGGCATGTGCCCGGCGTCGATAGATTCGAACACCGGGCGGAAGGTGCAGAAGCGATGTTAGGGTCCAAGTTGGGTTCGGTCGTGCGGGTGATTACCGTGGCGGCGACGCTGACGGCCGCCCCCGTGTTGTTTGCGCAGGAATCCGGCGAGTCAAAGTCGCGAGGGCGGCAGCGCTCCTCGATGCCGGGAGCCGGTCGTTCTCAGGAGGCCGCACCGCAGCGGACGGCGGCTCCTCGTGCGGCGGAGTCACGTCCTGCCAGCAGGCCCACGCCTGCTGCCGAGCGTTCACGACCCCAACCGGCGTCCCGGCCAGCCGCAAACGCTTCGCCGTTGGTCCGGAGTGAGCCGCGGTCCCAGCCCCGGACCGCCAGTTCGATGCCCGGGATGCGAAGTCCAGGCAACGGCGAGACACGCCGCGCACCGACGCAGCAGTCCAGCTCTCAGGCAAATTCTTCCCAGAGAATTTCCACGCAGCCGAGTGTTCGCACCGAGCAGCGTGCGAGCGAAACCAGAGCGGCTGAGCCGCGGACCCGAGAGGCCTTGGCGGCCCAGGCCGGGCGTCGGGCCGAGCGCTCTTCGTCTGATGCAGCTGCTCGGGTGCAGCGTCGCTCGGATGAAAATCGGATGACGCCGGTGGAAGCTGCTCAGCCGGAGCGCTCGCAGCCGAGCGACACAACGGGCGGCCCGCGTCGGAGTGTGATGCCGGGGTCGCGGCGGACGCCGTCCGCTCCGCAAGACGTTCCGACGGGTCCGTCCAGCGGCGGTACAGCGGATTCGCCGTCGGCACCGAGCGGGGATTCCGGACGTAGGCCGTCGGTGCCTTCTCGCGAATTTGATTCCGGTGGTTCGTCGAGAAGGAACGTCGGTCGCACCTCCGAGCCCACGTCGGTCTTGCCGAACCGCTCGCGCAACACGATGGGCGGCATCGGCGGGATCGCCAGCCGTGCGCCGCGTTCGTCGGCGCGGGATATCCCGCGGGCCGACGTTCCGCCCAGAGGATCAGGGTCGGTGGATTTCCCGGACAATCCGCGGATCATCGACCGCGACAGAGGTGGGCGTGATCGCGATCGAGACCGCGATTGGGATCGCGATTGGCACCATGACGGCCATCATGATCGTCATGGCTACCACGACAACTATTGGCACGATCGTCCGATCATCATCGACCGTCACTACCACCGCCCGCGTTACGTCTACGACGCCGTGTATATCGACCACGGGCACTGGCCTTCGTTCGCATCCTGCGATACCTATTACGGGTACGGCTCAGGCTATTACGGCCGCTCCTACCGAACGTACAGCGATTTCCGGTGGGGCGTCCACTTTGGTTCGGGGGGCTCGAGCGTTTCGTTCTCCTCGGGCTACGTCGATTACGACCCATATTTCCCGATCGTCCATCGTCGGGTGTGGCCCAGCACCTACTGCGTCCCAGCGACTTACATCACACCGTGGTGGGGCGTCTACCGCCCGTCGTACGGCTACTACTACCCCACGACCACGTATGTGAACGTGAACTCGCCCTGGGTGATTCCCACGTCCACGGTCGTCACCGACCCGTACCTCACTTCAACGGCGACGTACTTGCCGAATCCGCCCGCGCCGGTCGCGGTTCAGGAGACGGAAGCGTCGCTCCTCGATCGCGCTGTGGGCGCCATGCAGGCCGAGAACTACGACGAGGCCGTCGAGGGGTTCCGGCGCCACCTGAAGGATGACTTCGATGATGCGGAGGCGATGCGCCAGTTGGCGGTCGCGTTTGTCGCTACCCGTCAGATGGACGACGCCGCCGCGATGATGCGGATGGCGTACCGCATCGACCCGGGGTTGGCGCCCTACGCGATCAATCGTCGTGAACTCGGGCTTACACCCGGCGAATTGCGGGCGTTCGTGAACCGCACCGTCGAGTACGCAAACACCATCCAGAGCGGATCGTCGTGGCTGCTGGTGGCGATCCTGATGCAAGCCGAGGGACGCAGCGACGTTGCCAAAGAGATGCTGGAGCGCTCGCGCACGGTCGGTGGGGACCGTGAGTTGATCGAGACGTTACAGGCCGCAATGCCGTGAGGTCGGTGGGCCATTCGAAATAGCTCAGAAGAACTCCCCTCGCAGTGCGTGGGGATTTTTTTTGAGAACGTACTTGGAAAACGCGCGCGAGTTCGGACGCTTGATGCGGAAGGCGTCGCGGCAGCCGAGCGAGCAGAACACGCCGAGGAGGCGATCACACCCGAAGCGGCCCAAGCCGGTCTCGGGACTATCTGAATTTGAGGGGCAGCCCCTCGGTGCGGTATTTTTCGGCCAGTAGTTGAAACTCACGGAGGGCGGCGTCGAGGCGGGTCGCGGCGTCGGCGAGGGAGTTGTAGAGGTCGGGGTTGTTGACGAGTTGGCCCGCAGTGCCCTCACCTTTGTTGACGCGTTCGAGAATCGCGGCGAGGGAGGCGGCAGCTTTCTCGCCGGTGTCGAGGGCGGCTTTGGCGTCGGTGACGAGGTTTTGGACGTCGGCTTCGACACCTTCGACCGCGTTCGATACGTCGGTACCGGTCTTTGTCCAGGTGTTGACGAGCGTTTCGGCCTGCGCGAGAACCATGTCGGCACGTTTGGTGATCGAGGTGAGCGAGTTGCGGAGTGCCGGGTCGTCGAGCCAGGTGCGGGCGGACTGGAGGGCGAGGTCGACGCGTTCGAGCGTGGTGCGGATGTTGGGATTCTTGCCCGCGGCGACGTCGGCCAGGGTCCGGGGCTCGATCATTTCGCGGAAGGATTCGCCCAACTGCGTGTAGGTGTCGGCGAAGGCGTCGATTTTCGCGGCGGTGGTTTCGAGTTTGCTCAAGGGGCCGGCGACCGCGGCGGAGAGTTGATCGGTGAGGCCGACGGCGCCGGGACCACCGTCGAAGATGTATCCCTCGGTGACGACGTCGGCGAGTTCGGCGTCGGTGAGCGTCTGGGGAATGGAGAACTCGATTCCGGAGGGACCGACCAGGCCTTTCTCGAGGACGACGTGAGCTTTTTTGGGGAGTTTGATGCTGGAGCGGATGCGGAGTTCGAGTTCGGCTCCGCGGGGTTCCAAGACTTTGGAACCTTTGACATCTCCGATTTTGACGCCGTGGAGCATGACGGGGGACGAGGAACCGATGCCGCCGGCATTGCCGACGCGGATCGTGACCTTGGTGAAGGTTTCACCGACGTCGTTGAGTTCACCGAAGAGCATGAGTGTGGCGGTGAGGCCCGCCAAGCCGGCGAGGGTGGTGAGGCCTGTGAGGAAATCGCGGAGGATGGGGCGCATGGCGGTGGACCAGCAGATAGCGAATACGGAAGTTCGAAAAAGGCAGATCGGGCGAGCAGAAGAAGGCATCAAGGCATTAGGCGTCGAGGCATGAGGCGGGAGAAAGCGGGGCGCCAGGGGGCGTCAGGAGGCTTCGGAGGCGACCGCGGCGATGTCACGCTGGATGCGTTCGGCGAGGCGGTCGTCGCCGGAATCGTAATGCCCGTGCATGAAGGCCTGTACGCGCGGGTCGGGGGATTGTTCGATGGTTGCAAAGTCGCCGCTGGCGGCGACGCGGCCAGCCTGGAGCATGACGACGGTGTCGGCGATTTTGCGGGCGGAGATCAGGTCGTGGGTGACCACGATGCTCGTGACGCCCATGGTGCGCTGAAGTTTCAGAATGAGTTCGTTGATGCCGTCGGCGCGGATCGGATCGAGGCCGGTGGTAGGCTCGTCGTAGAGAACGACCCGCGGGTTCATGACGAGGCCGCGGGCGAGGGCGACCCGCTTTTTCTGCCCGCCCGAGAGTTCGGCCGGAAGTTTCGGCTGGGCTCCGGCGAGGTCCACGGTTTCGAGGGCGGCGGCGACGCGCTCCTGGCGCTGGCGGCGGTTGAGGGCGGTGTGCTCGACAAGCGGGAACTCGAGATTCTCCGCGACGGTCATGGAATCGAAGAGCGCGGACATCTGGAAGATGAGGGCGACTTGGAGGCGGACCTCGACGAATTGGCGCTCGCTGAGGCGGTCGATGCGTTTTCCCTCGTAGTAGACTTCGCCCTGATCGGGCCGGAGCAGGCCGATGATGTGCTTGAGCATGACCGACTTGCCGCACCCGGAAGGGCCCAGAACGACGGTGGTGCGGCCTCTGGGGAACTCGATGGAAATGCCGTCCAGGACGGGCTGACCGCCGAACGCTTTGTGAACGTTGACGAGTTGTACGATCGTTTCGGGTAGCACGGGGAGCGGCGCGATGACCATGGAGGAAAGCGGGAGCGAACAGGGACACCCGGAGCGTATTCGCGGCTTCTCGCGGCGGACGATTCACCGCGGCGTCAAATTCGGTCTTGAGATGGTCGGTTGGATGAACGGGCGCGGCGAAACAGTCGAGCGGGAAGTGGTGCGCCATCTGGGTTCGGTTGTCGTGCTCCCGTTGCTGGACGATGGGCGGGTGGTGATGATCCGCAATTTTCGGGTTTCGGTGGAACGCGAACTGCTGGAGCTGCCGGCGGGGACGCGCGAGCCGGGGGAAGAGCCCGGGGTGTGCGCTGTCCGTGAACTGGAGGAGGAAACCGGCTACACGGCTGCAACCATGGAGATCCTGTGCCGGTTTCACCTTTCACCGGGCATGACCGATGAACGGATGCACGGGTTTGTGGCACGGGGACTGCGGCCTTCAGTGCAGCGGTTGGAGATCGACGAGGCCATTCGGCCCACCATCATGAGTATCCCGGAAGTCCTGGGTCGGATGGATTCCGGCGAGATCGAGGACGCGAAGACGATCGCGGTCGTGCTGTTGGCAGTGAGGAAGGGTGTTCTTCGATAGAGGGGCGTGGATGGGCGATCGGAAAGTCGAATCTGAGAGCGGGCCGGACGGGGGCCCCGAGAACGCGCCAAATCGTTCGGCGCGGCGTGGTGGTCCTCGGAACGACGAGCCGGATTTTGGGCGGTTTTTGGGACGGGGAGAAGACCCGGTGGGCTGGTCTTTTCCGTTTGTGCGGTGGTTGGGCGTCCGGGTTCGGATGCACGCGGTGATGCCGATCTGGGCGGCCGCGGAGATTGCCGCGGCCAGTTTCGCGGGTCGGGATCGTGCGGCGTCGGCCGTGATGGGGGTGGGCGCGTTTGCGCTGGCGGCGGTGTGGCGGGAGCTCGTCAAAGGGCTGGCGCGGGTCCACACCGAGGAGGATGAACCGGTGGTGGTGGCGTGGCCCTTGGGGGGGCTGACGATCTCCGGGCGGGGCTGGCGCGGCTCACAACAAATTCCAAGCGAGTGGTGGGGTTTGGTGGCTGGGATGGGATGGACGGGCTTCTGGGCGTTCGCGGTTTGGCTTGGGGGGTGGGGACCGCTGGTTTTCAACCCGCTTGATCCAATAGGAGCGGTGCATTCCGGTGGGATCGCGCCCGGGTTGGTCGTGTGGTGGTTCTATGCGGCGGGCGTGTGCATCACACTGTGCAACGCCCTGTTGCCGATGGCGCCGTTTGACTTGGGGAGGCTGCTGAGACGGGAGCACGCAGGGGGCGGTGCGGTGGGGGGCGATATTCGGGTGGGATACGTCGCGGCGATGACGCTCTTTGTGGGAGCGGCGGCGCTGGGCCATACCCGGCTGATGGCCGTGGCGGCTATCGGGGCGTTAGTGACGTGGCTGGACAGTCGGCGGGGATCGGCGGGGATGCTGGCGGGGGAACACCCGGTGAGCAGTTACGAGCCCTTGGGACCGCCGGAATCGCGGATCATCGAGGAGACGGCGGTGCCGACCATGGACGAGGTGCTGGAAAAGATTAGCCGTGAGGGGTTGGGATCGTTGACCGGCGTGGAGCGGGCGGTGCTGGAGGAGGAGCGGAGGCGTCGGATGGGCGAGGGCAAATAGCAGACGGCAGATGGCAGTTTGGCGGACATTGCCAACACGCTTCGTTCGGCTGGTACGGCGGCGTGCAGGGGCAGCCGCCGGGGACGAAAGTCAATCTACACTTGGACCCACCCGGGTTTCGGGGCGGGGGCGCAAAGGCGCGCCAGCGATTGCCGACGGGCGAAGGACTGCCGATGGGAATTGAGGACCGCGAGTATGCCAGAGAGGACGGCCGATGGCGGTCGTCAAGACCGACGTGGCGGTCGATGAATTCAATGCTGATTTTCGCGAACCTGACGGTGATGGGGATCCAGATATTGATCCCGGATCGGATCGGGATGTTCGGCTGGCCGACGGATCCGTTGAGCGATTTCGGGCATTTTTCGACAGAGGAAGTGCAATACCGAGGCGGGCTTGAGTTCTGGCGGGTTCTGACCTTTCAGTTCTTGCACGCCAATCTCGTTCATCTGTTCATGAACATGATGGGGTTGTACTGCTTTGGGGATCTGGTGGAGGCGCGGCTTGGTCCGAAGCGGTTTTTAGGGTTCTATCTGACGTGCGGAGTGTGCGGGGCGCTGATGTACTTCGTGCTCAACGCACTGGGTCACTGGATATACACGGAAACGCAGTGGCGCATCCCAGGGTTTCTGTTCGAGGACCCGCGGACTCCGCTGGTCGGGGCCTCGGCGGGTGTATTCGGGGTGATCATGGCGTGCGCGAAGATCAAGCCGGATGCCGAGGCGTCGCTTTTCATGCTGCCGGTGCCAATCCGGCTGAAGCCGATGGCGTATATCTACGTGGGGTTCGCGTTTGTCAGTCTGCTCTTTGGCACGCGCAACGCGGGGGGCGAGGCGGCCCACATCGGCGGGGCGATCGCCGGGTTCGTGCTGATCCGCAACGCCCACCTGTTACGCGATTTTTTCGATGTGTTCGGTGATTCGCGGAAGCAACCTAAAGGGCGGCGGACGGGGAAAGAGCGGGCACGCGGCGACGGTTCGGCCATGGAAAAGAGGGTCAAGGGAGGCGGAGCATCGGCCCGTCGGGATGCGGAACTGGAGCGGATTCTCGCCAAGATCTCGGCGACGACCATCGAGAGCCTGACGGCGGACGAGAAGACGTTTCTGGATCGGGCGACCGAAGAGAAGCGGCGCGAAGAGCGACTGAAGGAACAGTACAAGGAAGAGCGGTGAGCCGCGGGCCGCTGCGGTTCACGGTTGCCCATCGGTCGGCGGTGTGCGGCGCGCGGCTGGGGTGCATCGAAACTCCGCACGGGTGGTTTGACACGCCGGCGTTCATGCCGGTGGGGACGCGCGGCAGCATCAAGGGTCTGGCCCCCCACATGGTGTCGGGGATTGGTGCCCAGATCGTCCTGAACAACACCTATCACCTGCTGTTGCGGCCGGGTCCGGAACGGGTGGCAAAGTTAGGTGGTGTTCACACCTTCATGAACTGGGACGGACCGATACTCACGGATTCGGGGGGGTATCAGGCGTTCTCGATGGCCGACACGAACACGCTGGACGACGATGGGGTGACGTTCAAGTCGATCGTGGATGGATCGAAGATCCGGATGACGCCGGAACGGGCGATCGGGGTTCAGAACCTCCTGGGGGCGGACATCATCATGGCGTTTGATGACTGCCCGCCGTCGAGTCGGGCGGCTTCGCCGGGACCGGATGTCGAATCGGCGGGAGCGGCCGCGAAGGAAGACCCGCGCCACGTGTCGGCGCTTCGGCGAGACTCGGGGAAGCAGGGGTATGACCACGGCGCGCGACTGGAGACGGCGCTCCGTCGCACCCGCCTTTGGCTGGAACGATGCGCGGCGGCGCATGCGCGATCGGGCGAGCAGTCCCTCTTTGGCATTGTGCAGGGAGGCACAGACCTGGAGATGCGGACGCGCTCCGCCCGAGAGACTGCATCGATCGAGTTACCCGGATACGCGATCGGGGGCGTGGCCGTGGGCGAATCCGCGGCGGATATTGCCCGCGTGGTGGCGCACACCGCGCGGCTTTTGCCGGCGGACAAACCGCGATATTTGATGGGTGTGGGGTATGAGCGGGACCTTCTGGCGGCGGTGCGGGCGGGGGTCGACATGTTTGACTGCGTGCTGCCAACCCGGAACGGGCGGAACGCCAATGCGTTCTCAAGCACCGGACAGATCCGGCTGCGCAACAAGAAGTTTGAGGAGGATGCGGGCCCGATCGAGGAGGGGTGCGATTGCCCGGTGTGCTGCCCCACCGCGAATGGCTGGAGAACGCCGAAGGGAATGCACTTTTCGCGCGGGTATTTGCGGCACCTGTTTCAGGCGGGTGAGATGCTGGGGCCGATCCTGGTGAGCCTGCACAATCTGAGACACTTTCAGCGGTTCATGGCGGACGTGCGAAGGACGATTGTGAGCGACGATTGGGATGGGTTGCTGATGCGGTGGCCGGTCGCGGCCGGGAGTTGAAAAAACCGCGTCCGGCGTGCGGATCGCGCGTTTTCGGGGGTGATTCGGGAGGTTCCGTTGGCGTAGGATTGCGGCTAGGCTCTGACGGGTCTGGATACCCCTTGATACCTATGGATTCCGCGCCGACGACGGTGTTTGTACCGAAGCCCGGGCGGACAAAAATGAGTTGGAAAGGCTTTTCTTATGCAGGTTTACAGTGTGATTGTGGCGGCGACGGTCGGGCAAGTTCAGCCTGCTGGAAGTCCGGGCGCGTTCGATGTGAATGGGACGGCGCCGCAGACGGGGACGGTGGCCCCCGGCGGGACGACCGGAACCGGTTTGCCGGCGGGTGGAACTCCCGCACCGTCGGGGGGGTTCGGCCCATTGATGTGGGTGCTGCCGGGGATGTTGCTGGTGATGATATTGATGAGCACGATGACCGGCCGCAAAGAGAAGAAGAAGCGGGCCGCGTTGATGAACTCGATGCAGCGGGGTGACAAAGTTCAGATGCTGGGCGGGATCATCGGGGTCGTGCATGAACTCTCGGACGATGAGATGGTGCTGAACGTCGAGACGGGTCGGATCCGGTTTGCGCGGACGGCGGTGCAAACGATATTGAAGAGCAAGAACGGCGGTTCGGGCGCCATGGGCAAGTCGGATTCGATCGCCGAGGCGAAGCCAGACGGCAAGGTCGTGACAGTGTGAACGAACGTCGCGAAGGTTGAGGGCAGCGTCGGAACGAACGGGTACAGGATCGGGACGGACGAGTGAAGTCGGTTGAGAAGACATGCAGAAGAGCATCATTACGCGTGCGTTGATCGTGCTGCTGGTCGTCGTGGTCTGTGCCTTGGCGGTGTATCCGCCCCGCGAGAAATTGCGGCTGGGCAAGGACTTGGCGGGCGGCGTGAGCCTGGTGTACACCGTTCAGATCGATGATGAACAGAACCCGGGCGAGGTGATCGCGCGGACCATCGACGTCCTGAAGCAGCGTGTCGACCCGAACGGGTTGCTGGAGGTTTCGATGGTGGCGCAGGGGCGCGACCGGATCGAGATCACGATGCCTCTGCCATCGGCAGAAGTCAAGGCGTTGCGGCGGGAGTTTGACGATGAGGTCGCGAAGTTGGGGAGGTCGGCCCTGACCGAAAGTCGGCTGGAACGCGATATACGGCTGCCAGGGCCGGAACGGACGACGGCGTTCGCGACGATGGCCGCGGGCAGCGCGAAGCGGGCGGAACTGCTGACGTCGGCGGCCGACACATACGACGACTGGATGGCGAAGCAGGCGGCCTATGACGCCACCACCGACGCGCCCGCCAAGTCGGCGCTCGTCGGGCCGGTGGCGACGGCCAGCATCGCCTATGAGACGGCGCGGGCCGCGGTGCTGCGGACCGTTCTGGACCCCTCCGAGGTGCTCGACGTAGTGGGTGCGTCCACGAAGAGGCGCCAGATCATCGACGGCTCCAAGTTGCTGGAAATCCCCAGCCCGCGTGAGGTGGCCGAAAAGCAGTTGCTCGAGTCGCACCCCGACTCGGCGGCGGATATCGGGCGGTTGCTCGCCAAGTACGAGGCGTACGCGGCGAAACGGAACACACTCGACGACCCGAACGATCTCATCAAGATGATGAAGGGCGCGGGTGTGCTGACATTCCGCATCGCGGCAAATGTGGGTGAGCATCCGGAGGAAGCGAAGTTACGCGAGCAGATGAAGGATCGGGGGCCGAGGAACGTCGAGTCGTCGGACGCCCGCTGGTTCCGCATCAACCAGATCGAGTCGTGGGTGGACAGCAAGGCCGAGGCGGATCAACTCTTTGACCGGCCCGAGAACGCGGCGGCGTTCTTCGGCCAGCGGGGCTTTGTTGCTGAGGCGTATCAGGGGGACTACTACCTTTTGCTGTGGGCGATACCCGGCAAACAACTCGTTCCCGTCGAGGGGGACTCGTGGGCGGTGTCGGGGGCCCGGCAGGGGCAGGACGAACTCGGGAAGCCGTCGATCAATTTCTCCATGGACCCCCGGGGGGCGGTGTTGTTGGGCGCGTTGACGCAGAACAACGTCGGGAACAAGATGGCGGTTCTTCTGGACGATCAGATCTACACCGCACCCAATTTGCGGGACTCGATCTCGTCGCAAGGGACGATCACGGGCGACTTTGACACGGCGGAGATCGAGTATGTGGTGAGGGTGCTGGCGGGCGGGAGCCTGCAGGCCAAGGTTTCGCCGGTCCCGATCAGTGTGAACACGCAGGCCCCCGACCTGGGCCTTGACAACCTGCGTTCGGGAATGCGGGCGGGCGTGTACTCGCTGATCATGTGCGCCACGTTCCTGACGATCTACTACTTCTTCGCGGGCGTCATCGCGACGGTGGCGCTGGCCGTGAACCTGCTGCTGCTGGTCGGGGCGATGTCGCTGAACAAGGCGGCTTTCACGCTTCCGGGGATCGCGGGCGTGATTCTGTCGATCGCGATGGCGGTGGACGCGAACGTGCTGGTCTTCGAGCGGATGCGTGAAGAAATCAACGGCGGCGCGGACCTGCGGAAGGCGGTGCGGCTGGGGTACCGAAAAGCCCTGTCGGCGATCGTGGACGGGAACCTGACAAACCTGATCGTGTGCTTTGTGCTGGGGCTGCCGTTCATCGGCACGCCCGAGGTGCGGGGGTTCGCGATCACGATGGGGATCGGCGTCATCACGACGCTCTTTTCGCAGTTAGTAGTGACGAAGCTCATCTTCGACACCGGGATTGAGTTCTTCGGATGGCGGCGGATCACGATGCTCCCACTGGCGGTGCCGTTTGTGCAGCGCCTGTTCACGGTGAACGTCAACTGGCTGAAGTACCGGTACATCTTCTTCGCGATTTTCGCCGGCTTGATCGTGCTGAGCACGGCCGTGATCATCAACCGGGGCTCGGAGATGCTCGGTACGGAGTTCCGGGGCGGAACGGCGATCACCATCAAGACCAAGACGGGGCCGGACGGGACGCCCTTGCTGCTCGATCGCTCGGAGGTCGTGACGCGGGTTCGTGGGATCGCGGATGTCTCACCCGCGCTCGCGGACCTTCGGAACGCGGACGTGCTGGTCGTGAACCCGGATGCAGGAGGAACGCGGTCGGGGACGTTCACGATCAAGACGCTGGGGAAGGACACGCGGGCGATTTCGGACGGGATCTCACGGGCGTTCGAGGACGTGATGGCGGACCGGGCACCGATCGAGTTTCGGGGTTCGGATGCGGTGGATGCGGCCCGGGCTCCCGTCTACCCCATCACGAGCGCGCGGTTGGGCGCGGTGATCGACAAGCCCGGGGTGATGAACCAGGTTCCGGAGTTTGTGGGAGGTGTGGCGATCGTTCTGGAGCGGATCGACCCGCCGGCGTCGGCGGCCCAGCTCAAGGAACGGATGCAGTTGACGCGCGGGACGACGGAGTACAGCGACGCGGCGGCCCGGACGACCGAGGTAGTGGTCATCGAAGGAACGGAAGAGGCGGCGCGGACGGCGGTGGTACTGGTGCGCGACCCCGAGGTGAGTTTCTTCGGCAACGAATCGTGGAACCGCGTGGTGCGTGACCGGGAGTGGGAGATCGCGGTGGACTCGCTGACGAAGCAGTCGACGTTTCTGAACGTTCAGAGTTTCAGCGGCGCGATCGCGCGGACGTTCACGGGGCAGGCGATCGCCTCAATCCTGTTCAGCACGCTGCTTATCATCGTGTACGTGTGGGTGCGGTTCAACTCGATCCGGTTCTCGATCGCCGCGATCGTGCCGACACTGATGGACTGCTACATCGTGGTGGGGCTGATTGCACTGGCCGAGGTTTTGTACGACGTGGTCCCCGGGGCGGCGCGGACGCTTGGGCTGCTGCCGTTCAAAATAGACCTGACGACGGTGGCGTCGATCCTGGCGATTCTGGGATATTCGATCAACGACAAGATCGTGGTGCTGGACCGGATCCGCGAGAACCGGGGCAAATTGAAGGTGGTGACGGCGGAGATCATCAACACGTCGGTCAATCAGACTTTCAGCCGAACGCTGATGACGGGAACGACGACGATTCTCGCGACGCTGATTCTGTACGTCGTGGGCGGAGAAGCCGTCCGGTCGTTCGCGTTCTCGCTGGGTCTTGGCGTCATCATCGGGACGATTTCGTCGATCGCGCTGGGGGCGCCGCTGGTCTGGACGAAGGAAGCGGCCGCGGCCGAGGCCGAGGATGGCGCGGAGGTGGTGGCGGCGTGAGCTGATGAACGAGCACACCGGGAAACTCGCCGTCGGTTTGCTGGCCTTGGTCGGCGTGTGGATTCTTGTGTATTGGCTGGTGCCCGCGGCACCCCGGGTCACGTTTGCAGAGCAGGCTCTGGAGCCGCTCTCGGAGGTCGCGGAGTCGGCGCCGCCGGAAGATCCCAACGTCGCGGATGTCCGCGTCACGACAGGGAATCGATTGAAAGCAGTACCCGGGGCTGCGGGCCCGGCGGCGATCGGCGCATCCGCCGTGCCGGCTCGGGAGTCGGGGAAGCCCGCGGCGGAGTCCGCCGCGAGGCGGGGCGGGGTGATCGCGCCGCAGTTTGTTGACCACACCGTCGAGGCGGGTGAGACGTTCGGCACGATCGCCGCTAAGTACTACGGGAAGAGCGGGATGGGTTCGGTGGTCGCCCGAGCCAATCCGTTTGTCGACCCGACGCGGCTCAGGCCCGGGCGCATATTGAAGGTTCCGAAGGATCCTGCGAACATCCAAGGAATTGAAGTGCTCCCCGAAGTTCCGGGGGAAAGGGTTGTCGTCGTGCAGTCGGGGGACACGCTGTCGTCTCTGGCGAAGGCGCACTTTGGCACGGTGACGATGGCGGATGCGATCTTCGAGGCCAATCGCGACACCCTGCAATCGGCCGACGACCTGGCGGTTGGCCAGCGGCTCCGGCTGCCGCCCCGAGACGTGCCGTGAGCGGCGAGCGCGGTGTTGGGGCAACACCCGGCGGGGTGGACGTCGTAATTCTGGGCGGGGGCGTGTGCGGGCTTTTGCTCCGAGCCGTGCTCTGGAAGGCCGGCTATTCGACCGTTTTGGTGAGCAAGGGGCCTTTGGGGGCCGGGCAGACCATCGGCTCGCAGGGGATTCTGCACGCGGGCTTGAAGTACGCCGCGGACGGGGTCTCTCGGGAAATCAGCGGTACGCTCGCGGAATCGCGCGGATGGTGGCGGGGTGCGCTGACGGCGGGTGATGGAATCG
>CAZJXA010000010.1:32314-32967 GCA_964549785.1 uncultured Phycisphaeraceae bacterium
TCCGAGCGTCCGATAGCGCAGCAGCGCCTCGCGCCCTTCGGGGTGGCTCTCGGGCACGACCTCCCCTTGAGCGATGTCGGGGATCTTGCGCAGCCAGTCTCGAAGCGTTCCTGCGGGTTCTGGCGGAGCGGACGCACTTTTGGACACCGGGCGGGGCGATCGACCGGTTGGTGGGGACGGCCGCGGCGGCGGTAATGAAGGCGGGTGCAAGGCGTCTGGAGCGGGGCGAGTTTCCTGCTGTGTTTCGGCCCGGGAACGACGCGGTCGCGGTGTGGGAAGTGGAAGAAGAGGCGGTGGATGCGGCGAGCCTGATCAGTGTGCTGCGGGATGCCCCCGGGGGTGAGATCGTGGCGGTTGAGAGTGAACCGAGCGTGGAAACCGATGCCGCGGGGGTCAGGCTTGCGGGGGTGGGAGAGCGTCGGATCGTGGCACGGCACGCGGTGCTGTCCGCAGGGGCGGGGAACGAAACGCTGCTGGCGAAATTGGGCGTTGCGGCGGAGCGGGTGAGCCAGCGTCGGCCGCTGCACATGCTGTACGCGGGTGGTACCCCCGACCCGCTGTTCGGGCATTGCCTGCAATTGTCGGACAAGCCCCGGCTGACTATCACGAGCGGAAAATCGAAAGGGGATGGGGGATGGGTGTGGTATGTCGGG
>CAZJXA010000011.1:0-32053 GCA_964549785.1 uncultured Phycisphaeraceae bacterium
ACGCATGAATTGGAACCGCTCTAAAGCGAAGCCCGATGCCGTCCGTCTCAGCCTGACATCCGGCTCGCGATGTCGGCCGCCAATCCCGCGCCCGTTCCCGCATCCAACGTCCCCGCTTTCCATTGGATTCCCAATCCCTGCCCATTCTCGTAGTGGGGGATGATGTGAAAGTGGACGTGAAGTACCGCCTGATGGGCCGCCTTGCCGTTGTTCTGGAGCACGTTGAAGGCTGTGGCCCCGGTGCCCTGCAAGACCGCCCGGCAGATCCGCGGCAACACCCGCCCGATCGCCGCCGCCGACTCGTCCGACAAAGCATCGAGCGTCGGGACGGCCTCCTTCGGCACCACCAGCGTGTGGCCACGCGAAACCGGAAAAACGTCGAGAAATGCGAGCACACGCTCGTCCTCATAGACGCGGTGACAGGGGAGTTCGCCCGAAATGATGCGAGAGAAAATGGTCGCCATGACCCAAGAATATCAAGTACTGGGCAAGGGGCCGGAATCGTTGCCGCGGCCGCTATTTCCATTGACACCACCGATGAAATCGTCTAGATTGGAGCGGGGTTCCGACTGCGTGTCAAGCAGGTCGGTACCCTCGCAAACGTCTGGAGCCCCAAGCATGCAACGAGTCAGTGTCACCTCGGTCGTCTTCACGCTCGTCTCCGCGGCCCTCGCGCAGCCCTGCGTCCCAGCCTTCCAGCCCGGGGAGCCGGGCTCGTCCGGCATTTCCGACCCCTTCAGCGCGTACATCCAGCCCATGAAGTTTTTCGATGGCAACCTCTTCGTAGGCGGCTCGTTCAGCAGCGCCGGAACGGTCGCCGCCAACGCCGTCGCGGCGTTCGATCCCTCGACGGAAACCTGGTCGGCCTTGGGGGGCGGCATCAACCCCGGAAGCACCAACTCGTTCGTCGCGGCCCTCGAACCCTATCGAACCCCCACGGGGTATCGCCTTTATGTCGGCGGTCTCTCGTCCCACGTCGTCAACGGCGGTCTTGCCGTCCCTAACACGGCCTCACTCGCCGCGTGGGACGGTGCTGCGTGGTCGGCGGTTGGAACCGGCTGGACCGCCAGCAATCGCGGCAGCGTCTGGACCCTCCTCGATTGGGAGCGCACCCCGGGCGTGCAGCGTTTGGTCGCGGGCGGCGGCTGGCCTTCGATCGGCGGGGCTAGCGCCGATGGCATCGCGGTTTACGACGGTTCGACATGGAGCAACATTGGCGGCACGGGCGACACCGGCATCGCGGGCCCATTTTCGCCGGTGGTGTTCGCTTCCGCCGTCTATCAAAACCAACTCTATATCGGCGGACGTTTCGCGAGCGTCAACGGCATCGCCGCCCCGCTCGTCGCCCGGTTCACGAGCTCGGTCTGGCAACGCCCGGGAGCCCTCGCCGCCGCCGGCAGCGTCTCCGATATCTCGGCCTTCGTGGTGTTCGACTCGGGCGTCGGCCCCCGACTCTTTGCCGGCGGCTATGACATGCGGGTGGGCGGTCAGTCCACCAGCATCGCCGCATGGAACGGTACCACATGGGCCCGCGTCGGCCAGAACTTGGGTGGTCGCTGCACGTCCCTCGCCGCGTTCGACGACGGTTCGGGGACGAGACTCTACTGCGGCCTGACCGCCGATGCCCGGGAAAACTACTTCTATCGACTCGAAGGCAACACGTGGGTGCCCGTCGGCGGCGGCATGAGCGTGGCCCTCACCGGCAACTTCCCGAGCGTCTTCGGTCTGCTCGAACACGAGGGCTCGCTCTTCGTCGGCGGCAATTTTCAGATCGCCGGGACCGTCCCCTCCTACGGCCTCGCTCGCTACGCGACCGGCACCGCCGATTGCATCGGCGATGTCGATTGCGATGGCGACGATGATTCGGACGACATCATCGCCTTTTTCGCGGCGTGGGACGCGGGCGGCTCCGGAGGTGATGTGGACGATGACGGCGACACCGATTCGGACGACGTGGTCATCTTCTTCCGGGCGTGGGATGCGGGCTGCTGAAAACGGCTCGTGAGAGGGTGCCCTCGGTTCTACCCTGCTGGCCACATGACTCATTCGTTTCTCGCGTCGTTCAATCCTCCGCCGCTTGTCTATCTCGCTCCCGCCGCCGCGGGAGTCGCGATTCTCACCGCCCAATTGATCGCACGAAGTGTCCGGCAGCGCAGCGAGGGCGAGCCCGCGATGATCGAGATCGCGGCGGCCGTGCGGACCGGGGCCGCCGCGTATCTCGCCCGCCAGTACCGCGTGGTGGCAATCGTCTTTGCGGCTTTGATGATCGTTTTGGGCGTGATGTGGGGGCTGAATCTCCAACCCGCAATGTCGATGGTGGGGGTGCCGATCGCGGGTTTCCTTTCCGCGTTGTGCGGGTGGTTGGGCATGCGGATGGCGACAGATGCGGGCGCACGGACCGCGTGGGCGGCAAAGCAGAGCCTGAAGGACGGGCTGACCGTGGCCTTCCGAGCCGGGGCCGTGCTGGGCCTGAACGTCGTCGGTTTCGCGCTGCTTGATGCCAGCGCCTGGTTCCTCATTTTTCTGCGTTTCGGGGACCGGTTGGGCATCGATCTCTCCCGCAGCCAGGCACTCCCCGAACTCGCGGCGGTGATGCTGTCCTTCGGGATGGGGGCGTCGCTTCAGGCGTTGTTCGCGCGTGTGGGCGGGGGCATCTTCACCAAGGCCGCCGACGTCGGAGGCGACCTCGTGGGCAAGATCGAAGCCGGAATCCCGGAGGACGACCCGCGCAACCCCGCCACCATCGCCGACAACGTCGGCGATAACGTCGGCGATGTCGCGGGCATGGGGGCCGACCTCTACGAGAGTTATTACGGGTCGATCCTGGCGGCCCTCGCGCTCGGGGCCGCCGCGGCGTTCTCCCTGCCCGACCTTGGCGACGGAGTGAAACTCAAATTGGGCCTGCTGCTCGCCACGCTCCCGTTGGTCCTTGCCGGCTTCGGGGTGCTGTCGTCGATCGTGGGCATCGCCGCGGTTCGGGCGACGGGTGATTCGGGGTTTGGCGAGTTGCTGGCGGCTCTGCGGCGGGGCGTTTTCGGCGCTGCGGGCCTGATCGCGGTGGGGGCGTTGCTGGTGCCGTGGCTGCTGTTGGGACGCGACGCGGGCACGGCCTCCATCTTCGCGAGCGTCGGGCTGCCCTGGTGGGGGGTTTCGATCGCGATCGTTGCCGGACTCGCCTCAGGGCTGGTGATCGCCCAGTGGACCGAACACTGCACGAGTTACGACAGCCCGCCGACTCGGCGGGTGGCGATGCAGGCCTTCACCGGCGCTGCGACCGTCATCATCGCGGGGATTGCCGAGGGCTTGAAAAGCACATGGGCCGCGCTGCTGGCCGTGGTCGCGGCGATCTTGGTTGCGTTTATCGCGTGCAACGGCGGTGAGCACTATCTCCTGGGGCTCTATGGCGTCGCGATCGCGGCGGTGGGGATGCTCTCCACCCTGGGGGTCACGCTCGCGACCGACGCCTACGGGCCGATCGCGGACAACGCGGGCGGAAACGCCCAGATGTCGGGCCAAGCCGCCGTGGTACGGCAGCGTACCGACATGCTCGACAGTCTGGGAAACACCACCGCGGCCACGGGCAAGGGCTTCGCCATCGGCTCGGCGGCCCTCACCGCGATGGCGCTGATCGCCGCATACTCGCAGGTCGTCCAGACTCAATTGCACGCGCAGACAGTCGCGGAAGCACGCGTGGCGTTCGCCGAGCAGGCCGGGCTGCTGGACCCCGGCCAGCGGCTGGCGCTCTGGATGGACCACGGTCGCGCGGCCGTGGTTTCGCGCCGGGGCGACGGCTCGATCGACGTTGATGGGGCGATGCTTATCCCGGGCGCGGCATTCACACCCGATTCCCACTTCGACGGCTCGATGAAGTTCGGCACGCCGCTGGACGTTGCGCCGCCGCCCACGAGCGTGGTGCAGCATGAGGGCCACACGCACACCGCCTCGGCGGTCGAGAAGGTATACGCCTTAACGGGGCGGGTTTCGCACGGCGACCACGAAGATGAGTTCGACTTCGATGTCGTCTCGATGCGGAACGCATCGCTCTCGGACGTGCTCGCGTACTACGACGTCACGCTCACAAGCCCGAGGGTGCTGGCAGGGCTGTTTTTGGGAGTGATGCTGGCCTTCGCGTTTTGCGGACTGACGATGAATGCGGTCGGCCGGGCCGCCTACGCGATGATGCAGGAGTGCCGCCGACAGTTCGGGCTGATGCGCAGCGCCATGCGGGCGATCGGGGTACCTGAGGGTGACATCGCCGATCCGCAAAAATGGCCGGCCCGCATTGAATCGGACGGAAAGATGTACCCCGACTATGCGACCTGCGTCTCGATCAGCACCGCCCGCGCTCAGCGCGAAATGATCGTTCCCGCGCTGCTCGCGGTGGTAGTTCCGCTGGCGGTCGGGATGGTGCTCTCGGTGCCCGGGGTCATCGGGCTGTTGGTGGGCGGCCTTACGTCCGGCTTCGCAATCGCCGTTTTTATGGCGAACGCGGGGGGCTCCTGGGATAACGCCAAGAAGCTGATCGAGAGTTTCACTCCAATTTCGGCGGACGATGCGCTGGCCGCCACGGGTGCCGCGGAGCGGCTGCCCCCCGAAATCCGCGAAGGGTTGCTCGTCAAAGCCGCCGAGATGCAACGCTCGGGGCGAGGCACACAAATCCTCTATGGCAAAGGTTCCGACGATCACAAGGCGGCGGTGGTCGGCGACACCGTCGGCGATCCGTTCAAGGACACCAGCGGCCCGAGCCTGAACATCCTTATCAAATTGATCTCGATTGTGGCGGTGGTCTTTGCGGGAGTGGTCGTGAAGTTTGGGCCAGTGGTCGGCGGGTGGATCGGCTGGTGACCTTCGCCCGGTGGGCTGGGTGAAAGACGTCATCCGCCGGAATCGGCCGCCCGTCTGACCCATCGCAATTTCGCGGCCTTGGACCGCGTGTTCTCCTCTCGTTCGACCTCGTCGGCCACGATGGGGTCGCGGCTGTCTTCGGAATAGATACCGGCCCGGACTCCATCCCGAAAGGCGTATTTCACGGGGCGGTCTTCACCGCTGTGGAAGGTGATGATGACCCCGATGCCGCCGGGCTTGAGGACCTCGGGGAACACCGCCAACAGGCGGTTGAGGTTCGCCATCTCGTGGTTGACGAGGATGCGGAGCGCTTGGAAGGTCCGTGCCGCCGGGTGCAGTTTGGCACCGCTCGCCCGTGGAATCGTGAAGTGGCGGGCTTCACAGACGATGGCCATCAGGGCTTCGGTGGTGGTAATCGGCTGCACGGCGCGTCGTTCGACAATCAGGCGGGCGATTTCTTTGGCGTCGGTTTCGTCGCCCAATTCGAGGATCGCCTGGGCCAGGTCCTTCTCGTTCATTTTGTTGAGGATGGCCGAGGCTGTCTGGCCCCGGGTCGGGTCCATCCGCATATCCAGTGGACCGGGCTTTCGATAGGAGAAGCCGCGGGCCGGGTCGTCGATCTGAGTGCTGGCAATGCCGATGTCGGCCAGCACCGCGTCGACCCGCCCGGACTCGATGCCCGCCCGCGTGATGGCGGCCGGGAGACCCGCGAAGTTAGTGTGGAACAGATCGAAGCGACCCCCGGTCGCCGCGAGACGGGGACGGGCCAACGCGAGGTTGGATTCGTCAAGGTCAAGCCCGATCAGGCGGCCGCCGGAGTCTGAGGACCCGAGCCGCTCCAAGATCGCGACGCCGTGGCCGCCCAGTCCGACGGTGCAATCCACGATGATCTGGCCAGGCTTCGGCGCGAGGACGGCGAGGACCTCACGCAGCAGGACGGGGACGTGTTGGGGGGGGTTGGTTTTCTTCACGGGAAGGAACATTCACGCGGACTTCCAACACCGGGTGATGTTAGAAGGGGAGCTCGGTGCAGCCCGATGCGGTTCAAACCGGTACCTTTCTCCCTGTCGTGTTCGCCGTTCGACAGACCGAAGAGCGGGAGTCGCGGTGCGATACACCGTCTACTCGTCCTCGATCGCGTCGTTCCGCAGCGTCAGGATGTCCCTCAACTGATCCGTGTTGAGCTCGGTCAGCCAGTTCTCGCCGCCGCCGATGATGGATTCGGCGAGTTCGACCTTGCTCTCGATCATCTGGTCGATGCGCTCTTCCAGCGTGCCGCGGGTGATGAACTTGTGAACCTGGACGGTGCGGGTCTGCCCGATGCGGTACGCGCGGTCGGTGGCTTGGTTCTCGACGGCGGGGTTCCACCAGCGGTCAAAGTGGAAGACGTGCGTGGCCGCAGTGAGATTGAGGCCGACGCCGCCGGCGCGAAGGCTGAGCACGAGGATGGGCGTGGTGCCGTCGGCCTTCTGGAACTGGTCGATGAGGGCCTGGCGCTGCGTCTGGGTGGTGCCGCCGTGAAGGAAGAGCACGTCCTTCTTGAGGTGGTAGCGGAGCATCGGCACCAGCAACTCGCCCATCTCCCGGAACTGCGTAAAAATCAGCGACTGATCGCCCTCGGAGAGGACTTCGTCCAGCAGTTCCAGGATGCGGATGCACTTGCCGGAGCGCGCGGGGTCGATCGGGCCGGGCCGGTCCTCTTTGAGCAGGAGTGCCGGGTGGTCGCATACCTGCTTCAGTTTGACCAAGGCGGCAAGCACCAGCCCACGCTTCTTGATCCCCTCGGCGTCATCCACTTCGCCCAACATGCGTTTGACGCACGCCTCGTAGAGCGCCGCCTGCTCGCCCGTGAGATGGCTGTATTCCTTGCTCTCGACTTTCTCGGGCAGGTCGGCAACGACGTTGGGGTCGCTCTTGAGGCGCCGCAATACGAACGGACGGATAAGCCCCCGCAATTGCTCGGCCCGGCCCTTGTCGTGGAAGCGCTCGATCGGGACGCCGAACCGGGTACGGAAGTTCCCCGCCGAACCCAGGAATCCCGGGTTGAGGAAGTCCATGATCGACCACAGCTCGGTGAGGCGGTTTTCGACCGGCGTACCGGTGAGCGCCACGCGGTGGCCGGTGGCGAGGTCACGGACGGCCTGCGACTGTTTCGCGATCGGGTTTTTGATGTACTGGGCTTCGTCCAAAACCACCCGGCCCCACGTAACGTTCCCGAACATTTCGCGGTCGCGGTGGGCGAGCGAATAAGTCGTGATCACGAGGTCGGCGGCCGAGGCCCCCTGCATGAACCGCTCGCCGAGCGTGCGCTCGGGGCCGTGGTGGACAAGGATCTTGAGGTGCGGGCAGAAACGTGCGGTCTCGTGAATCCAGTTGCCAACCACGGACATCGGCACCACCAGCAACGTCGGCAGCACGGGGTTGCCACCGCTGTGTTCGCGTTCCCACGCCAGCAGCGCGAGCAACTGGACGGTTTTTCCCAATCCCATGTCGTCGGCCAGGCACACGCCAAAGCCCAGGCGTTCTTGGAAGATCAGCCACGACACGCCCCGGATCTGATAGGGTCGCAACGTGCCGCGGAAAGATGTCGGCGTTTCGATAATGGTAATCTGCTGGCTGCTGGATTCGCTCGAAAGGAAGGCGGCCATCCACCCCGTTGCTTCCATGCCGACCACGGGGATGCCGGTCTGACGGAGGTCGGAGCCGTAGGCAAGGCGGAGGGCGTCGGCGATCTTGATGCGGCCACCGGGGTTCTCGCGGATGAACTTGATGGCCGCCTGGACGTCCTCCGGGCGGATCTCGACCCAGCGACCGTTGACCCGGACCAGCGGAACCTTCCGTCCCGCGAGTTGCTCGAACTCGGCAAGAGAGAGGGTGGCGTCGCCGACGGCGATCTCCCAGGTGTAGTTGACGAGCGCGGTCACCCCGAGTTTGGTGCCGGTGGCGGGTCCGAGTCCGCCGGAGGAGAGATCGAGCGGGCTAGGTCCTTCGGATTCGAGTTTGAGCTTGGCACCGACACGCGCCGAGGGCGAATCCCACCAGAGCGGGGCTTGCACGCCGAACCCCTGTTCCAGCAAAATCGGCCGGACCTCGCGCAGAAACTCATAGGCTTGGCGCGTGTTCAGGGGCAGGCTGTCGGGCTCTCGCTCATCGAGCGCGGCTTCCAACCGCTTATAAAACCGCATCGCGCGGCCAAGCTCGCCCAGCAGCAGTTCCTGCGGCCGGTCGAGCCGCCGGCCCTGCAGTGTGATCGAGTCGCCGGTGACGGCCCACAAGTCCTCGGCGTCGAGGATCAGGTCGGGCTTTTCGACACTCTGCATATGGAACGAGAGCGACCAGACGGGTGCTGCGGGGTCGGGAGACTCATCCGGCTTGAGCGTCACCAGCGACGGCTCATTCAGCCGAAGATAAAGTCGCCACGCCGAACTGGCTCCGCGCTCCTCAAGAACGCCAACCCAGCCGCGGACCCGTTTGGCGAGTTCCTGCCGGAGCCCCGGTGAGGGCGGTAGCGCGGTGCCCGAAGCCAGCAGCCCGCCCAGCCACGCCACGTGCGGATCCGTGGTCGGATCGCGTCCGTCGATCGAGGTGGCGAAGTCTTCGCGGATCAGCACCCGCCGGCACGTTTCATCGATCATGGTGGCTAGAAAATCTTCGGTGATCGCCCACGCCTCGTGGTTCGTGCGGTCCACCACCGCCCGCGCCGACCCAGGCATCGCCTCGACCAGACGGGCGACCCGCGACGCCATCGCGTCGTCGCTCATCCACGGGTACCACGCCGCGCGAAGGTCGCCGCCGACCGTCTGCACCAGCATGGGGACAAACCGCTGCTGGGCGACCACATGGCGAACAAGCCTCGCGCACTCCGCGAAGTAGGCGAACGATGCGCCGGCAATCCACGATTCATCCGGGGCTTTGTTGATCGAATCGGCCGCGTCCGAAACCGCCCCGATGACGCTCATCACGTGCTGGGGCGCAACCCGGACCGCGGGGACAGTGAACGACGTCAGGATCGCCGGGACGGCGTCGGGGTCAGCGGTGAAACCGGTGATGGCGCTGAACTCGGAACTCGGCAGCGGCGACGAGTCGCGGGACGGGAGTCGCACCCGGATCGTCGACGACTCGCTGGGGATGCCGGCGTCACGCAGCACGATCCCCACCGCAACGTCGGCCGCCGAACTCGCGAACGGGTGCGGCCGCTCGACCGGCACTCCGTCAGTCGCGGCTCCGCTCTCCGCCGATGGGCTCGCCGCCGCGGGGGCGGACCCGCCGCGAGCCGCCGACCCTTCGGCCCACAACACAAACGCGGCATCGGACCATATCGCGTGCAACACCTGCGGCAAAGTGGGTACCTGAATGAAGGCACTAGTCGCTGTGAAGGGCACTAGGCACTAGGCAATGGGGGGCTGGAAAATAAGTCCGCCGGAGAACGTCGCGAAACCGGCGGAAATCCGGAATGAGGGCGGAGGGACTCGAACCCTCGACCCGCGGATTAAAAGTCCGCTGCTCTACCAACTGAGCTACGCCCTCAAGGTCGGGGTGATCCTAGGAGTTGCGCCGGACGCCCGGGGGCGGGCCTCCGAACTTGGCGAGCAATTTTCGCAGGCAAAGCGAAGCCGGGGTGCGACCGCCCAAGCGCTCGAACGCACGTTGTTCGACCGCGTGAATGGGCAGTTCCCCCTCCCCAACGGCCGCAAACGAGCCGTGGTCGATACGCGAGGGATCGCGGCACGCCCAAAAAAACATCCCCGCCTCGCGACGGGGATGGTGATTCGGAAGTGGGCGTGCGCTGGCCGGGGTCCGCTACAAACCCTTACGTCACGGCGGCGCGAAGACCCAACGGAGTTCCGATAGTGCCGAACGCGCCGGGGAAGAGACGATCAAAGTGACCCATGTAGGCGACGATGGGGGTGGGGGCCTTGACCGTAATGCCGTAAAACTGCGCGGTGAGGCGGCGACCGCCGGTGATAAATTGATCGACGTTGAGCTCGGTGACGCGGCGCGCCGAGAGCGTTCGGCGGAACGTTTCGCTGCCCGGGAGGCCGTCGTAGACGATACGAATCTCGACCGTGACGTCGGCGTTGGACGGGTTGTAAAGGCGAAGGTAGTCGGTGACGCCGGGGTGGTTTTCGGTGTCCCCGGGGCGGAAGCCTTCGCCGAAGCCCCAGTAGGAGTAGGCCTGATCCGAAGTTCCGGAAGCGACGGCGTCGGCGTAGGCCGGTTGATCGACCGTCAGCGAGACCGGGACGTTGGATTCGTAGAGCACGCCATAGGTGAGGCCCGTGGGGAAGTTCGGGAGTTCCTCGACGTTCAGCCCCGCGACGGAGCCCGCGGCAACGTTCAGGTTGGTGCGGTAACTGCTGCCGTTGCTGAAGATGAACGAGAAAATCACGGAAGCGGCCATGGTCCCGGCGTTGAGAACGCCGAGGTGTTGAGTCGTGCCGTTGAGCCCCAACTGGCCCTCGGCGACCACGCCCCGGAGCGAGCCGTTGCCGACGTTGCCGATGAGGCCGTCGGCGGTTCGATTGACGGTGTCGTAACGGGTGGCCGAAGTAACGAAGGAGTTGAGAGACGTGATGACAACGCCGTATTCGCCGTCGGGAAGCCCCTGCATGTCCTGATCCTGGAGGATGTTGACCCCGCCGCGACGGAAGGCGTCGAGGCTCCGCGACACGCTGTAGGGCGAACCACCCGAGGAACTGTAGAACGTGGCGGTGATGGTGCTGGTGTCGTTGTTGGGGTTATAGAACGTGAGGAAATCAAAGTGACCCTGACCCTTCGTAATCTGCCCGAAGCTCCACGTCGTGGAAACCTGCGTGGTGAAGGACTCGCCGACGGCCGCGCGGAAGCCGTCGAGGAGGGCGAGGTCATAGTGGCTGAACGTGGAGGCGACGGGCTTCTCCGAGCGGATTTCGAGGGCGTAGGGGGAATTGGCCCGGACAAGGGCACCGCCGTTGGCGAAAATCTCGGGCGTGATGAGGGTGAGGCCGCTGCGGCTGTTGCCCGCGATCGTGAGATCTCCCACGACCTGGTCGCGGACCCCGGTTTCGTACCGGGCGATGACCACAACGCGGTTGGCCTGGGCGCTGGGATTGGAGATGGGCACGAAGGTGAAGATCTGATTGCCGATGAAGCCTTCCGAGAAGAACTGGCGATATGGCAGGATCGGCGCGGTCGTGGTGGGGTCACCGGCGGCCGTCTGGAGACCCTCGACCGCGGGGTTGGCCGAGTTGGCGGCGAGGTGGCCGGTGCCTGTGCCACTGTTCAGGGCATCGATATTCGCAGTGACGGCGGCGGGCGTCGTGCCGAAGAAGATGAAGTATCGGAAACTGGTGGAGGCGCCGGCGGCGAGCGTTCCCAAATCAAACGACAGGGCGAGGGAATCATCCGCGGAGAACCCGTTGGGATCGTTGATGGGGGCGGCGATAAGGCCCGACGGATCACGAACCGTCGTGCCGCCGGGAACAATGGTGGCCTTGGAGCGTGATTCGCCGCCCGCGGTCCCGAGGGCGACCGTGAGGCCTGACGGGAACTGATTGTTGATGTAACGGGCTACGGCGATCTTGCCTTGATCGTCGACATCGTTGCGGGTGGCCCGGTTGCCTTCGCCCAGCGCGAAGCCCGGATCGGGGTTGAAGCCTTCCATCCACCCGAGGCTGGTCAGGGCTTCGGAGCTGGTGTTGGTGAAGAAGACGTCGATCGCGATGAAACCGTCAGAGATGCCGTAGGAGAACGTCTTCTCGATCTGGAGGCCACGGAAGAAGCCTACCGAAGAAATGCGGTTGTTGTAGGTGTCGCTGGCGACCGTGAGCGTGTAGGGAATCTCGGGATTGCCGCCGCTATTGACAAAGTCAAAGCCGCTGGCGGTGCCGCCAAAGAACTGGCTGTTGCGGGAGACCTCCGAAAGAAAATCAATGCCGTTGAACCGCAAACCGACAATGTCAGTGCCGCGCGCGGCCCCGAAACTCGCGGTGGTGTCAACGCCGACCTCAAGGGAATTGCCGGTGAGCACGGTGGACCCGTCCGAAACTCCCGGGGTCAGGACAACATCAAGGACATAGCCGCCGGTGCTGCCCGCGGCGACATCGGTGCCGTTATTGACCGCGGAGGCGTTGTAGGTGACGTTCGCGCCGTCCGTGACAGCGATGTAGTACGTGCTGCTGTTGGCGAAGACGAAGTTCTCGATGCGGGCCGAGGTTGAATCGGTGGGGTTGGCGAGGAGGATTTCGACGAACGTTGAGTCGAAGACGCGGATGGCGGTGTTGAGTGCTCCGGTCGGAGTGGCGACCGCGGTAAGGGTGGACCCGGCGTTGGCGCTGACCGTGAAGAGATCGCGGTCGAAACTGCCGAATCCGCCGTCGCCCAGAAAGGATTCGCGTTGCGCAGTGCCGAAGCCCTGAATGCCCAAGGGCTTGGCCGTGGCGAAGGTGTCGTTTGATTCGTCCGGGCCGAAGATGTCGT
Source organism: uncultured Phycisphaeraceae bacterium (assembly GCA_964549785.1). Classification (GTDB taxonomy): domain Bacteria; phylum Planctomycetota; class Phycisphaerae; order Phycisphaerales; family UBA1924; genus JBEIUO01. Next base: position 12,304 of record CAZJXA010000011.1, read on the forward strand.
TCTGGAACTTGAAGTCGAGGGCCCAACTCAGCAGGAAGCCGCTGTTGAGCGAGGAAGTGTCGTTGATCCGCAGCGTCCACCGCCCATTGCCGGCGAGGCCGTCAAACGTACCCAGATTGAACTCGGGGCGGTAATTGCCCGCGATGAACGGCGCGATGCCCGAAACGGCCGTGAGCGGGCCTTCGTCGTCAAAGACGGCCGGCAGGACCGGATTGCCCGAACCATCGACGGTGCCGAAGTTGTCTCCGGACCCGCCGCGCCGGTCGACCAGGACGATCTCGACGTTGTTCGGGCCGATGAGACTGATGCGTAGGTCTGAGACGAAGGTGTGGGTGATGTTGAGGCGTACATCGACGTCAAGGATCTGGCGGGTGTCGCTGACGACGATGCTGCTGCTGGTGACGCCCTGCGTCTGGTTTTCAGCGAACGGAACACGGCGGGGGAGGGCGGTATCCTGGGCGCTGGTGAACGTCACGACATCGTCGTTCGCGAGTTGGACGGTGAGAGCGAGGTTGTAGACGCCAAGGGACTGATTGCGGCCGGTGCCGCCGGTGGCGGCGACGTAGTCATCGTTGCCGAAGCCCGAGACGCCGACGAAATAGGTGCCGCCGGTGTTGACGAAGAAGTCGATAAAGGAGTCGCGTCCGCTGGTCTGATCGTTGGCGGCGATCTCGACGCCGTTGGCGTTGAAGAGGCGGAGATAGGTGTCGAGGGTCGAGGGGCTGGGGAGGCGGGCCGCGAATGTCTCGGCCGTGATGAGACCGCCACGCGGGAGCGTGAGACGGTAGAGATCGACGTCGAGATTGGCGAAAAGACCGTTGCCCAGAGTCACGCCGCTAAAACGGGCGGTCCCATTGGCATCGAAAGTCACCGGGGTGGCTTGGGCCGTGGTGTCGTTCGGCTCGTTGTCGCCGGTGGAGGCAACGATGCGGAACGTGTACACCTCGTTGGTGCCGCCGCTGGTGTTGCCGTTCAGGAAGTTTCCTGAAGTGTCGCGGAAGCCCGACGCGTTGAGCGTCAGCGTGTAGTTGGCGATGGGCAAGCGCTGCTGCGAAAAACTGTTCAGGTTGAGGCCGATGATGACCGTGCGCGGATCGGTGGGCGAGAGCGTCACCGACGAAATGGGGATGTTGATGGAACCCAGGAGAGTCACGGCCGTGGTCGACAGGGACGTTGCGCTGATGTCTTTGGTGAATTGGACCGTGATCGTCGAGAAGGGCTGGTTGGTGGCCGGATCGAGTTGACCGGCGACGGGGCCGGGCGTGATGGCCCGCACCGTGGGTCCGTCGGTGATGATGGTGCGGAGCGCCGCCTCGGCGTTGACGCGGCCGCCGGAGCGGACGCGCCCCTGCAAGGCCGGCAAGGGATCCGAACTGTTGATGAGGGCTTCGCGGATTTCGACGGCTGAGGCGTTCGGCTTCACGCTCTTGATAAGCCCGACGATGCCCGCGACCAAGGGACCGGAGAAACTGGTTCCGCTCTGGATGACGTAGCCGCCGCCGGGGGCGGCCATGAGAATGTCCACGCCAGGGGCTGCGACATCGACCGTTTCGGCCCCGTAACTGCTGAAGCCGGCAAGGCCGTCGTTATTGTCTGTCGCGGCTACGGAGATGACGCCCGGGATGCGGTAACTGGCCGGGAAGGAACTGATATTTTCATCGTTGTCGAGCGCATCGTTTCCTGCGGAGGCCACGAAGGTCGCGCCGCTATTCACGAATCGGACAATCGCGGCCCGCTCTCCCTCGAAACCATCCTGCTCGTCCTCATAAAAGTCGCCCGCGATCAGACCGTAACTGTTGTTGCTGGCGACCAGGTTTATCCCGAAGTCCGTCCGCATCATCGTTGCGTAATCGTGGGCCCCGATGATCGCACCCGTCGAAAGACCACCGTTGGCGTTCGCGATCTTGAGGGCCATGATCGAGACGTTCCAGTTGATCCCGGTAATCCCGAAGCCATCGTTTCCCACCGCGCCAATCACGCTGGCAACGGCCGTGCCGTGGCCGACCTGGTCGCTCATGGTCGAACTGAGGGTGCCGAAGTCGAAGCCGACAACGTCGTCGGTAAACCCGTTCCCGTCGTCATCGATGCCGTTGCCCGCGATCTCGCCCGGATTCCGCCAGATGTTGGCTGCCAGATCCGGATGGTCGATATCAACGCCGGAGTCAATCACGGCGATCACCACATCGCGCGAACCGATGGTGATGTCCCACGCCTCGCGGGCCGAAACGTCCGCGCCGATCGCGCCCAGCCCGCTGCCCTGAACGAACTGGCCCGTGTTCTCCAAGTGCCAGAGTTCGCCGAAGCGCGGATCATTCGGGGCCCGGTTGATTTCCTGAAGGCGATCCGGCTCCACCCAAGCCAAGCCGTCCATCTCGCGGCTCAGTCGCTCGACCGCGCTCTTCGAGACCTCTCCGGTGGTGGTGAAACTCGCCCACCCGCCTCGACCGATCGACCTGACGTTCTCCGCCACGACGCCCAGCCGCGTGGCGACTTCACGGGCTCGCAACTCGGCCTGGGAGTTTCCGAGGTAGTCGTCAAAGGTGACAAGGTACTGGTCGGCAACCGCGGCAACCCGTCCGGTGCCCCACTCGACCCACTCGCCGCCGGCCGGCAGTTCCGCCGAGAGCATCTGGCGTGATTCCAAGTTCTCAAAGCCACGCGCGGTGTCGTTGTGGCGTTTCCCGAACGCGCGGCCAAAGAGGTCCGCGGAAATCCGTCCCAGACGATTCTTCTGCATCGGCGAAACTCCCTGCCGCCTCCTTGGCCACGAATCCAAGCCGAGGCGGCGACAAATCCTACGAAATCGAAGCCTGAACGACCTGCGAGACCCTGAAACTCCAGGATCGACCCATTGATGGACCAAGCCTACGACCGCCGGACGGTCTTTGCCGCGTTGTGCGGAGGCATCGGCGACAGAATCTGACCGGCTCGCAATTTGACCAGCGACCTACGGCCGGTTCCGATACGACGCCCATACCCGAACAGTTCCTTAGTACAGCATTGGTTCCGTCGGTCTCGGAACGTCTTCGGTCAGGCGGCGCAACAGCGCAGCGTTCTTGCCGCTTGCACCCATCTCTCTACGAATGCATTCGCGTCCGGCTCGTGCCATATCAGCCCTCTTCACCGGCGACCGCAACAGGTCTGCCAGATTTTGCGGCAGTGCCTCGCCCGAAACTACGCGAAGTCCGCCGCTCGCTGACAGCGGGCCCACCGTCCCCACGAAATCGCCGTGGTTGGGCCCGATGAGTGTCGCCTTGCCCAAGGCAACGGGCTCAATCGGATCGGATCCGAAAAGTCGTCCAAAACTCCGCCCGACGATTGCAACGGTCGCGAGGCTGTAGGCAGCCCGGAGTTCGCCGATTGAATCCAACAAAAATCGGTCGCTCCCGGAACGAACCGGGCCGATCCCCTTTCGCGATCGCCGCACGCACCCCGGTAACGCCCGCGCCGCTTCCTCAAAGCGCTCCGGCTTGCGGGGGGCGCACAGCAGTTGAACCCCGGGGGGGCAGGACGCGTGGAACAGAGATTCCTCGCACCAAGGGGGGCGGCCGGAGCGTCCGTCGTAACCGATCGGTGCCCCGGAGACGTCGAGGGGACCGGTGCTTCCAGCGACCACGAGCGGGCGCGAGCGATCAATTCCAAGATCGCGGGCGAGTTCGTCAGCGCCGTCAGCCACGTCGGCGATCTGGGCCGCGTCCCACTTCATGGAGCCGGTCACGTGAATCTGTGGGTCACTGGCGCCCAGTTCCCGGAAGCGCCCCGCATACGTAGCGTCTTGAACCGATGCGAATGCAAGCCGGCGAAAACTCGGGCTGATGAGGGGTCGAAACCGCTGGTAGCCGCGGAATGACCGGTCGCTCAGGCGTCCGTTGATCACCCCGACCGGGATGGCGCGGCGTGAACAGGCTCTGACAAAGTTGGGCCAGACTTCCAGTTCCATGAGGCCGACAGCGTCGGGGCGGATAGCGTCGAGGAAGCGGTTGACGGACCAGGAAAAATCCAGCGGATAACGACGGACGGCGGCGAGCGAGCCGAAGAGCGACTGTGCGCGCGCAAGGCCCGTGTCGGTGGTGGCGGTGAGTACAAGGTCGCAGTGGGGGGTCAGAAGCGGGACCAGACTTCGCAGAGCCGAGATCTCGCCGACCGAGACGGCGTGGATGAGCAGGCGCGGGCGGCCGATGACCGAGGGCACGGGGTCGGCGTGGCCGAAACGCTCGGGCCAGCCGGCGCGTTTCTTGCCGATCCAAAGGGGCGCGGTGGCGGCAGCGAGCGGGATGTAGAGGACGTCCAGAAAGTTCACTTTGGTGGACCAAGGTAGCAGACGACTTCGGCCCCGGGGGGCGGCGACGCCTCCCGACCATTATCGTTCACCGAAGCACCATACTATCGCCTCCCGCGTATTTCGTGACCCCGTTAGCCCGTGCCCGTCCGACCTCCAGTGCCGCCTCCCTCCACCACTAACCCCCGCTTCAGCGACAGCGAACCGTCCCGGCCGTCCGCGGATATGTCGCCGGACGAAGCGACCATCCAGACCGATGCTCCGGTGATCGCCGGACGTCCCTCGCCAGGGCTGTCGTTCTTCGACCGCGTCGAGTCGTACATCGCGAGGCTCTCGACGAGGAGCCACTTCTGGCACCGCGTGTGCTCCCTCGTATGGCTGCCCTACGCATTCCGCAGCGGCATCAGAATGAAGAAGGTGGAGTCCGACACCTTCACGGCGGAACTTCCTTTCCGGCGTTTCAACCGTAACTGGTACAACGCCATGGCGGGTGCCGCGCTCCTCGCCAACAGCGAAATCGCGGGCGGCATGTACATCATGGGGATCACCGGCGGCGACTACACGCTTGTGTGCAAGGAACTCTCGTACAAGTTTTTGCGGCCGTGCTTCGGGCCCGCGTTGTACAAAATAACGCCGCGCGACGACATCACTCAGTTGGTCAAGTTGGGGCGGGAGTTCAACGCGGTGGTTGACATCGAGGTGGTCCAGCAGCCCATGCTGCCGGCGGCCCTCGGCAAAAAGCGGAACAAGGACTCGGTCCTGGCTCGCCTCGCCGCGAAAGAACGGCGAGTAGGGGCGTGTACCGCCACGTTCCACCTGACACCTACGACTCATCAGAAAGCCAAGCGGGGCGATGTCCGCAAGGTCGGAAACTGACGGGCGTGAGCGACGAGCAACCAACGGGCATGCATCCCGACTCGGTCGGGGGCTCGGTGTGGGGTGGCGTCGGCTGGGCGTTTTATCTCGCGTGTTCCTGGACGTGGGTCATTGGGATGTTCTTGCCGCTCCTCTTGGTGCGTGATTTCGGCTGGGCGGGGTATGCCGCCTTTCTGATCCCAAACGCCCTGGGCGCGGCGGCCATGGGCGCGGTTTTGCGCCGGAATGGGGCCAGTGCGCGGTTCGTGGAGTCGCACCGCCCCGCGATCTGGGCCTTTTCGTTCGTGACTTCGGCATTTCAGTGGTTCTTCCTCGCCAACCTGCTCAGCCCACCCGGGTTCAGCCCCGAGGCGATCGGAATTTTGTTGGTGGCGGCGTTGGCCGCGACAGGAGGTTTGGCTTCTTCTAGGCACGGTCGCTGGGCGAAAATGGTGGCGATCGTCGCGTGGGCTGTCTCCGCGGTCCTGCTCGGGTGGACGGCATCTCGGGGCTCGATCGGTCCGCCAACGGAACTTCTGATGCTCAAGGGCGGTCGGCCGGGGATGCCTTTCGATGCCGCCTCGATGGGCGGGCTCGCGGCCTGTTGCACGATCGGTTTTGCGTTATGCCCGTATCTCGACCGCACGTTTCATCACGCCTGCGAGCGGGCGGGACCGCGCGGCCGCGTTCTGGCGTTCGCGCTCGGCTTCCTCCTTTTCTTTCCGGTGCTGGTCGCCGGGACCTTGCTATACACAAGGCCCGAGGCGTTGCGAGCCATCGGTCCGACCGGGGCGGTCGTGGCCCTGCGTATCGCTCTGGTCGTACCTGTGGTCTTCCACATGGCGCTCCAGATCGGTTTTACAGCCGGGGTTCACGGTGCGTTTCTTGCGGAAGATGCGCCGCACGCCGCGCTGCGATCACGCCCCGCGTGGGCGGTGATGATGCTGGCGGCAGCGGTTGGGGTCTTGGCGGCGAGCGTCCACGTCCCCGCGGTTTCCGGGCTCTCGGGGTTCGAAGTGGTGTATCGCGTTTTTCTCGCGTTCTACGGGCTGGTTGTCCCGGCCTACATGCTGGTGTGCGGTCTGCCGATCAGCAGGCGGCACCCGCCCACCCGTGCCCAGTGGACGGCCTTCGCCGCTACGGTGATCGCGGCGTCGCCCTTTTATTGGTTGGCGTTTATGGAACGTCGCTACGCGTTTGCGCTCGCGGGTGTCGCGGCGGTGCTGGCGGGCGGCGTGGCGGCACGGGCCCTGATGCCCCGGACGTCGCGCTGACGGGCGGGGGGGCCCGGGGCACGCCAGCGTGCTGAGATGAAAGGGCAGTTCAAACCGATGCCTGCGCCATGATGGCGCGGGCCGTGCTGCGGATCATCTCTGATTCGGCCTCGTCGTTGGCGCACGCCGTAACCCGCTCTCGCAGCATCGGCAGGTCGTGGTCACGCAGCCAGTTGCCGGCGACGATCAGGGCGTTGCGCTTGACCATCTCCAGCGTGATGCGCTTCATCGCCGTGGTCTTGAAGGCCTGTCTGCGGGCGTCGGTGTCCCAGTTCAAGACTTCAAGCAGATCGAACGAATCGCGGTACGGCTGATATGAATAATGCACCTCGCCCACGCTGCGCTCGGCCCCCCGCGCCGCCCACGAGGCCGAGTTGTGCGGGCAGACTTCCTGGCAGATGTCGCACCCGTAAAGCCACTGGCCCATCGCCGGGAACACGCCGGGCTCGATCGGGGTGCGCCGCTCGATCGTGAGGTACGAGACGCACCGGGTCGCGTCCACCGAGTACGGTGTGATGGCCCCGGTCGGGCAGGCGTCGATGCAGCGCGTGCACGTTCCGCAGGCGTCCTGAACAGGGCGTTGCTCGGGAGGCGGCTCGAGTTCCAGCGTGCACGCCGCGCCGCCTAGCACCAGATAGCTCCCCTTCACCGGGTTGATAATCATGGTGTTCTTGGCGTGCCACCCGATGCCGCACGCGGCGGCCAGTTCGCGTTCCAGCACCGGCACGGTATCCACAAACGACCGAAAGCCCGAGCCGCGAAATTCCAGCCGCATCTGGTCGGCCACACGGTGGAGCCGCCGCTTCATAATGTCGTGATAGTCGCGTCCGCGTGCGTAGCGAGCGATGCGGCCCCGCCCGGGCGTCAGCGGAACGTCGGTCGCGTCACCCCGGACGGAATACTGGTCCGCCACCATCAGGAACGACCGCGTTCCCGGGAAGAGCCGGCCCGGCTCGAGCCGCAGATTCTGATCGCGTTCGAGATAGTCCATCAGGCCGTGGCGACCCGCATCGAGCCACGCTCGGAGTTCACCGCCCCAGCGCGAGGGCGATGCGGGGGCAACGCCCGCGAGCGCGAAGCCCTCACCCGCGCACAATTCCAGTAATCGTTTGGTCGCGGCCGCCGGGCTGGGCGGTGTCGAAGCCGGAGGCGGCTGAGAAGGATGGTGAGCGATCGCCGCACCTCTTGAACTGAAGAAGCCCGCTTCAACGCCGGCCGACGACGCTCCCCGGGTGGCTCTCGATGCGTCGGTGCCCGGCCCATTCATACAGACAGCGGGCCGCGTGGGCCAATGCCGCGGCGGTGTCGACCCCCTCGATCCTGCCGCCCTGCGTGCCGGTGCCGAGCCACGCGGCATCGTGTTCGTAGACGATCCAACCCTTGAATCCCGCGGCCGCCAGCGCGCGGATCGAGTCCTGGGCGTGCAGATCCCCTTGGCCCAGCAGGCACGGGACGCCGCGGCTCATGTCCTTCACCTTCGCGATGACCAATCGCTCCCCCAGGACGTTCACACCGTTGCCGATGCTCTCCCCGGCCGCCGCCGCGATCGGCAGCGAATACGCAGCGGCCAACAACGGATGATCGAGCTCGTCGATGATCTCCATCATCTCCGCGGCGGTTCGGAAACTCCCGCCGTTTTCAAGGACAAGAGATACACCGCTGCTGCGGGCGTAATCCAGCGCCTTGGAGAGCCGCTCGGCGATGCGAGCGATCGCCGAAACCCGCTTCTCCTGCCCGATGATCTCGAACCCGAAGACCCGCACGAAGGGGCACTCAAGAGTCACCGCGGCATCGATCACACTCTTGCTTTCCCGGACGCTGGATTCTTGGTCAAAGAGAAACGTCCGCCCGAGCACGGGCGGCGAAATCGGGTCGTCGTAGCGAATACTGGTCGAAAGACACATCGGCTCCACGCCGCCTGCTCCGAACATCGCGCGAACCTTCTCGGCGGCCGTCAGCACAGGATCGCACGCAAGCATCGATGAACCCGAACCGAAGGTGCGCAGGTCGACGCCCAGATACCCCCATTCCGAGGCCCGCCTCGCTACTTCGTCGAGCGTCCAAGTCGGGCAGGCAACAGTGCTGAAGGCGGGTTTCATGTGGCGACGGGTTCCGACGTGAATGAAAGGGCTGGCATGCGTCCTAAAAGACGAGGATAGTCGTCGGCAGGCCGGAAGGGAGGCGAGACCGGCTTTGAGGGAGTCGGCGCAGACCGTCCCCGTCCGGGCGATCAACGGAAATCCGCAAGGAAACAGTAAATCGGGCACGTGCCCGTTCCGATCTCCAACAAGAAGCCCCGCCCCGCGTGGACCCGCCTTTGTCGGCTCGTTTGTCGAGCCGCCCCGAGCGGAGTCCTGAACTCATGATGAAACCCGCGCCGACACCCATATCGCCGACCCTCGCGCAGTTGATCGAACCGAAACTTCGGGTCTTGGGGAGCGGGCGCATCATCGTCTCGGCGATGATCGCGCTCCTCGCCATTCTCAACGGCTGTGCCCGATCCGCCGACCAGCGTCGGGAGGCGTTCATGGAAACCCGGGCGGAGGTGATCGTGGCCGCCGAGCCCGAGACGGTTGAGCAACTTGCGGGTTGGCCTTGGTCGGATATCAATGCAGACCTGGCCCGGGCCGCCGATGCTGGTGCCCATTGGCCTGGCCCGGAATAGCCTCGCCCGCGCCCTCCCGCTCGGCAACCGAAGAAAACCGGTGATAGCCTTTCGGCGGGAACTCGCCCGACGGAGGGGTGATGGCAGCGCGTCCCGCCGCAGATCCTCCGTCCGGGCCGGAGCTGCGCACGATGGCAAACAGCGATCCATACGTCGATCCGACACCGCCTCCGGCCACCTCGGCCCACATGCACACCGACCTGAAGGACCGGCTCGATTACTCGGGGTATCTGATGATCGATCAGATCCTCACGGCTCAAAGGCCGCTTTCCAATCCCGAGCATCACGATGAGATGCTCTTCATTATTCAGCATCAGACGACGGAGCTCTGGTTCCGCCTGATGATCCACGAACTCAGAGCGGCGATGGCCTACATCCGCGACGACCACCTCGAATCGACATTCAAGATTCTCTCCCGCGTCAAGCACATCCAGACGCAGTTGCTCAATCAGTGGAGCGTGCTCGCCACCCTCACCCCGAGCGAGTATGTGCAGTTCCGGCATGTCCTCGGTCCCGCCAGCGGCCTGCAATCTCATCAGAACCGGCAGATCGAGTACATGCTGGGGCGTAAAGATCGCCGCATGCTCGCGCTCTTTGCGCACCGCCCGGTGATTCTCGCGGAGTTGACCGCGGCGTTGGAGGCCCCGTCGTTGTACGACGAGTTTCTCCGGCACCTTGCACGCCGCGGCATGCCCGTGCCCGCCGACGTTCTGAGCCGGGACGTCACCCTTCCCCACACCGCCCGCCCCGAGATCGTGGCCATCTACAAAACCATCTACGAGAATCCGCGGAAGTATTGGGACTTCTACGAGATGGCCGAGAAATTGGTGGACGTCGACGAGCAATACGCCTTGTGGAAACATCGCCATGTCAAAGTCGTCGAACGCGTGATCGGCTTCAAGCGCGGTACCGGGGGCACCGCCGGAGTGCCATATTTGCGCGAACGTATAGACGACCGCCTGTTCCCCGAACTCTGGGATGTCAGGACCGAGATTGAGGGCTGACCGGGCCGGCCCGGTATTGCGTTCAAGAATCCCTTGATTACCGGCTCCTGCACAGGTCGTGAGAGAGATTTCGTACGGGTTTCATGCCCTCCTCCTTCGTGCGCTGCAAAGTGAATACTTCGAGGGGACGACGCGGACTTTTCCGCGTCCGATCGCCAAATTTTGCCGCAGAATGAAAAGGAGCCACCCATGGCTGATGTCGCCTATATCCGTCCGACGAACGCTGTCCCCGACCTTGATCGGGGTTCTCATCGCGGAGCGTGGAGTCCCATTTTGATGGGCGCCGCAACCGCAATCGGTTTCCAGTTTCTGTTCACGGTCCTGGGTCTCGCCATCGGAGTGACCGCTGCCGGCGCAGTTGACGCTTCGGACACGCAGAACCTCACCGCCGCAGAGGCGGCGAAGGGAATTAGCATGGCGGCCGGCGCCTGGTGGCTGGTCTCCGGCACCGTCGCCATCTTGCTGGGCGGTGTGGTGGTCGGCCGCGGCTGCGGATGGAACGCGGCGTGTGAAATCCGCCTGCGGGCGGTGGCCATGTGGGGTGTCGTAGCGATCTTCGGCTTCTTGGTCATTTGGTCAGGCGCAGGTGCGGCCACCAACGCCGCATCGCCGCTCGCTGCGTTGGCAGCGGGGACCGTGGATAGCCGTGCCGTTCGCGACGCGACCTCGGCCCTCCGTACGACCACGGACAACCCCGACTCGGTCGATCGCGCACCGTTGTTGCCCCGCCCGAGCGAGTCCGAAATGAGGGTCGCCGCCGAAGACGCTCGGGAAGCCGCCGCGACCGCGGCGTGGTGGTCGGTCTTCGGCCTGCTGATCGGGCTTGGGGCGGCCGTCGCCGGCTCGATGATCGGAATGAAGTGGTGCCTGCAAAAGGCTCGGGACGGACGCGAGGTTCCGGTCTGAGCGGAAGCACACTCGTCACTACAATCCAATGCAAGGCGGCCCGCCCTCAAAGAGCGGGTCGCTTCTTTTAATGCCCCTCCAATCGCCAATCGACCATTGCCTTTCGGTTCGCGTTCGCCTTTAATGACGACCCTACCCAGAACGTCTGTGGCAGGTGTTTTCCCGGATTGACCGTCCCCGAAGTCTCGGGTTTCCGGTCGCAATCGCCGAGGTCGTCCATCTGCGGACCCGCGGCACCCCCCAAACGGACCTGTTCCGGAATGGTGGGAGACGGAGGATTATGGCTCGTTACGTCGGTCCCAAGTTGAAGTTATCTCGTCGCGTGGGTGTTCCGATCGCGGATATCCCGAAGCACACCAGCAAGCGTCAATTGACGTTCCCCGGCATGCACGGCTACCGCGGGCGTCGGCTGCGCGACTACGGCGTTCGCCTGAATGAGAAGCAGAAGCTCAAGTACCACTACTGCGTGATGGAAAAGCAGTTCCGGCGGTACATGGGCCTCGCGGGTCGTGCCAAGGGCTCGACCGGTGACGTGCTCATGCAGTTGCTCGAGCGTCGCCTTGATAACGTCATCCGTCGCTCGGGCTTGGCCCGCACGATCTGGGCGGCCCGTCAGATGGTCGCCCACGGACACATCCTGATGAACGGTCGAAAGACCGATCGTCCGTCGTGCGAGGTTTCGGTCGGCGACGTCATTACCTTCAGGCCCAAGGTTCAGAAATTGGCGAAGGAACAGATGGAAAGCATGGCGGGCTTCGAAGTCCCGGGTTGGATCGACCTCAACCCCGGTGAACTGACGGTCCGGGTGGTCGCTTTGCCAACCACCGACCAAATCCCCTTCGACGTCAATACCAACCTCATCATCGAGTTCTACCGCTAATTTTACCGTCGGGCACCCGTGCTCGGCCGGAACCTCATCCCGAAAGACTCCCTCCGGCCGATCGGTGTTCGCACCCCGATCGGCCGTTTTTCGTACCGGCGCAGCCCTCGTTCGTTCCCGACGCCGGGGGCGGTTTCCGGCCGCCAGCCCCCTACCTTCGTCCCTGTTCCGCCGGAAAATTCACTCGCCACCCTCTGTTCCCGATCGGCCTGGTAATTCCACATGCTCAAAGTCTTGCGTAAATACAACAAGTGGGTGATGGTGGTCTTCGGATCCATCCTCATGGTTTCGTTCCTGTTCGCCGGGGCCGCCAACCAGTTCACACCGGACCCGAAGAAGCAGGTCGTCGCGACCGCGGGCGGTTCGAAACTCCGTCAAGGGGAGTTCGATCGGGCCGAGCGCGAGTTGGATGTCCTCCAGAAATTCGTGCCGCGAACGGTCATACAGAATTACGGCGTTCGGGACGGCACCCATTGGCTGCTTCTCGCCCGCGAGGCCGAACAATTGGGATTGGTGGGCGACGAACGCGATGGTCTCGACTGGATCGCGGACTTGGCTCGGGGCGAGGCCTACGCGAGCCTGGTCGCACAATACGCCCAGCAGTTTGGCGAGCAGTTCGCCCGCCAGATCGCCTCCGGCCAAACCCAGCAGATCGAGGAGCAGGCCCGGCAATTGGAACTCGCGATCGAGTCCCGCAAAGACGAGATCGCCGCCGGAGTGGGGCTCACGCCGCGCGAACTCGCCGTCGCTTTCAGCCGGCTTCGCGGCATTGATCGCCTCCTCAACCTGTACGGCAGGGGTGCACGCCAGAGCGATCGTCGATACCTTTCGGCCTTCCGTCGGGCGCAGGACGCGGCGGTTGTCGATGCCGCCGTCATCGCCGCGGAAACCATGACCGATACGGTTCCCGAGCCCACGGCCGACGTCTTGCAGGCCCACTTTGACCAGTACCGGTCCGTGGAGCCGGGCGCGGGCGAATTTGGGTTCGGCTATGTACTCCCGGCCCGCTTCAAATTGGAGTGGGTGCTGCTCTCCAAGTCGTCGGTCGAGAGCGCGGTGACCCTCGACCCCGTGGCGGTGAACAAGTCCTGGCAATTGAACCGGACGAAGTACCCCGGTGAGTTCGCGACCGAGCAGGCGAACGTGGAGCGGGATGTACGCGACACCAGGGTCGCTTCGGCCATGGATGAAGCCGACCGCGTTTTCAAGTCGCGCGTGCGGGCCGTCACTGCGCGGTTGCCGGTCGATGGTATCTACCGGCGGCTTCCTGCTACATGGGATATCGACGCCCCCAAACTCTCGGACCTGGCTCAATCCATGTCCGAGGCCGTCCGCACCGCCACCGGCATGACGGTGCCGGCCCCGATGGTCAGCCGCCCGCTCACCGAGTGGACCGCGCTCCCCGATCTCGCCAACTTGGGCGGTATCGGTGGCGCGTCGATCCGCTCGGGAACGGGCAGCATGTCCTTCGCCCAGCTCGTCTCGCTTGCGAAAGAAGTGGCGCCACAGCTCACGATCGACCTCCAGGCCGGCGTCCCTTTCACGACATTCACTCTCGAAGACACGGCGGGCAACCGCTACTACTTCATCATCAACGATGTAAAGCCCGAGGCGCCGGCGGAAGCGCTCGATGAAGTCCGCGCGAAAGTGGTAGAGGATGTAAAGACCCTCCGGGCCTACGAAAAGCTGGTCGCGGAAAAGGAGATGTGGGTCTCCAAGGCCGTCACCGACGGGCTTGACGCTGTGGCTTCTTCGTTCCGCCAGCCCGGATCCGCGCCCGGCGCCGAACCCCTCCCTCTCGAAGTTATCAAAGGCGTTTCCGTGCAGCGTGACGGAACCCAGAACGCCGCGCTCAACGACGAAGCACTCAGGACGCGGATTGTGGCCGCGGCCGAGGCGCTGGGGCCTCTGTTTGTTGCAGGCCCGGACAACGCCGCCGCCCGAACACTCGCGGAGCCCCTTCCCAAGCTCCTTTCCCTCGCCGTCGTTCAGATCACGCGCCAGCAAGTACTGGCGAAAGAGGATGTTCTTCGACAGCCCGCAACCGCCTCGGCCAATCTCATCAACCGCGAAATGACGGAAGCGATGGAAACCCTCAAGTCCGATGGCCCGTTCTCACCGGCCGAGTTGAAGCGGCGACTGGACTTCAAATTGAAGCGCGACGACCGCGAAGAAACCGCCGCCGATGCGGAAACCGCGCAGGAGTCGCCCGCGACCACGCCGGCCGGAACCTCGTGATATCAGCCGCACGATGAGAACCGAGATCAAAATCAGCATCCAGCCCCAGCCCGACGACGAGAGTTGCGGGCCGACCTGCCTGCACGCCGTCTACTCCCACTTCGGGAAAAAATCGCTGTCGCTCGAGCAAGTCGCCAAGCAGATCGCCCGGCTCGATTCCGGAGGAACCCTCGCCGAGATCCTCGCGTGTCACGCCTTGGAGGCGGGATTCAACGCCACGATCTACACCTGGCACCTCCAGATGTTCGATCCCACCTGGTTCGCCGAGGACGGCGGTGCCCACGACCGCGAAGACCTCGCCGAGCGCCTCGAGCAGCAACTCCGGGCCAAGCGGACCGACCGCCGTCTGAGAATCGCCACGCAGGCGTGTCGCCGCTTCCTCGAACTTGGCGGCCAACTCCGCATGTGCGACCTCACCGCAGCACTTCTGCGGAAATACCTTCATCGCGGCATCCCGATCATCGCAGGCCTCAGTTCCACGTACCTCTACCAGGGCAGCCGCGAGATGACGTCCGCCGCCATCGACGACGATGTCCACGGCGTTCCGCAAGGCCACTTCGTGATGCTCACCGGCTACGACACCGAGGCCCGGGAGGTACTGGTGGCCGATCCCCTCGACCCCAATCCGCCCTTCCACACCGCGAAGTACCGCCTCGGGATCGACCGCCTCCTCAACGCGATCCTCCTCGGGATAGTCACCTACGACGCCAACCTGCTGATCATCGAACCCAAAGAGGTTGAGGTGAACCCGCCCAAGCCCGCGAGCGCCAAGATCCCCCACACCGCCGGCCGCGGCCCCACGCGTAAGAAATCCCCGATAGCCTGAGCAACCGATGTCCGTCCTGCTCGTACTCGACAACCCCAAGGACTGGCCCCTCAACATCGAGGGTGTGGAGGTTGTCCCCGCGCGGAAGTACCTCACCGAAGCCCCCTACGCCGAGATGCGGCCCGCCAAGGTCTTTAACCTCTGCAAGAGTTACAAATACCAGAGCCTGGGGTACTACGTCTCTCTGCTCGCGGCGGCCCGGGGGCACAAACCTCTCCCCGACATCGCCACCATCCAGGACCTGAAACTCAGCGAGTTGGTTCGTTCGGCGGGCGAAGAGATCGACGACGAGATCCAGCAGGGGCTCAAGAAGGTCAAGGGCGATCAGTTTATTCTGAGCATCTATTTCGGCCAGAACGTCGACGAAAAGCATGCCCGGCTGGCCCTCGCGATCTTCAACCAGTTCCCCGCCCCATTTTTGCGAGCCCAGTTCCGCAACGACGGCAAGCGCTGGGTTTTGGAAGGCCTCCGCACCATCGCGGCCAACGAGATCCCGCCCGATCACTTCCTGAGCGTCCTCAATTTCGCCACGCACTACTTCAACCGCCCGCACCGCCGCCCGCGCCACGTCGAATCGCGCTACGACCTCGCCATCCTCTACGACAAGGACGAGGGCAAAGCCCCCAGCGACGAGAAGGCCCTCAAAAAATTCAGCAAGGCCGCGGAGTCGATGGGCTTCGAGGTCGAGATGATCACCCGTGATGATTACGGGCGACTCGCCGAGTTTGATGCGCTCTTCATCCGCGACACCACCAGCGTCAACCACTTCACGTTCCGGTTCGCCAAACGGGCCCAGAACGAGGGGTTGGTGGTGATGGACGATCCCGACTCCATCATCAAGTGCAGCAACAAGGTCTACCTGCACGAACTCCTCACCCACCACAAGATCGCCACGCCCCCGACGCGGATCATCAACGAGGACAACTGGGAGAGCGTGCCCGATCAACTCGGGATGCCGCTCGTACTCAAACAACCCGACAGTTCGTTTTCCCTCGGGGTCGTGAAGGTCTCCACGCTCAAGGAATACGCCAAGGAAGTGGAGCGGCTCTTCAAAATTTCGGATCTCCTCATCGCCCAGTCCTTCACCCCCACCGACTTTGATTGGCGCATCGGGATGATCGACCGCGAACCGCTCTTCTGCTGCAAATATTACATGGCCACCAGCCACTGGCAGATATACGACAACAGCAAGGCCGGCGACGACGCCCTCGGCAACTTCGAGACTTGGCCCCTCGCCGCGTGCCCGTCCGACGTCCTCAAAACCTCCATCCGCGTCGCAAACCTCATCGGCGACGGTTTCTACGGGGTCGACGTCAAGGAACTCGACGGACGAGCCCACGTTATGGAGATCAACGACAACCCCAACGTGGACGCCGGGATCGAGGACCAGATTTTGGGCGACGAACTCTACCTCCGCATCATGCGGGTCTTCTTGCGACGGCTGGAGAGCCGGGGTCGGTAGGGCGAAGGTCCTCTCTCTTACCCCCCGCCGCCCTGAGCACGACATTGCTCGTGCTCCGCCCCTCGACGAGCGGCACCAACTCCACCCGCCCTCCGGCCTTTTCCACCACATCATGCCCGACGACCTGGTCCTTTGAGTAGTCGCCGCCCTTCACCAGGACATCCGGCCGCACCGCGCGGATCAAGTCCAGCGGGGTGTCTTCGTCGAACACGCACACCGCACCCACCGACGCCAGCGACGAGAGGACCCGCACCCGGTCGTCCTCGACATTCACCGGTCGCGTCGGGCCTTTCAGCCGCGTCACGCTTGCATCGCTGTTCAAGCCCACCACCAGGAATCCGTTCGCTTCAAGCACTCCGGCCCGTTCCAGCAGGCTGACATGCCCGGCGTGCAGAATATCAAAACACCCGTTCGTAAACACGATTCTTTTTCCGGCCGCCCGCTGTGCGGCCACCTCCAGCAGCAGTTCATCCCGTGTCCGCGCCTTCCCGGCCGTTCCCTTGGAAAGTCTCATCACCGCGTGATGCACCTTCGCAAACGGCATCGGCTCCACGCCGAAGACTTCAACCTCCAGCCCCGCGGCGGCGTTGGCAAACCGCACCGCATCGAGCCACGACAGCCCGTTGGCCCGCCCCGCCGCAAGCCCGGCGAGAAACATGTCACCCGCCCCGGTGACGTCATACACCTGCCGGGCCACCGTCGGCACGATGATCGGCACTCCTCCCGTCTCGAGCAGCAGCGCACCCTCGCGGTCGAGCGTGATAATCGCGGCTGCCAGCCCGAGCGATTCGAGCAGGGCCGCCGCGATCCTGGCGCTCGTCGAGCCTCCTGCGCTCGGCCCCGCCGGTGGTGTCGCCACGCCCGCAAACTCCGCCTCCGTCCGGTTAGGCGTGATGGTCGTGGCCCCGCGATAACGCGAGTAATCCGCCAGTCGCGCGGGGTCCACGAAGACCGGTATCCCCGAGTTGACGCACGCCCGGATCACCGCCCCGCAGAAGGTCTCGCTGCACACACCCTTCGCGTAATCCTCGATGCATACCACGTCCGCATTCACTAACGCCGCTTCGAACGCTCGAAGCATCCGCTCTTCGACGGCCGCCGAGACGGGCTCGCGCGATTCAAAGTCGACGCGGAACATCTTCTGCGGGTGCCGCGTCTGGGCCAGCCCGATCAGGTTCTGCTTCACTGTCGTGGGCCGCGAAGGGTCGGCAATCAATCCGATCGTCCGCACCCCTTGCGTTTCCAGCGAAGCCGTCAAATCCTTCCCCGCCGCGTCATCTCCGGTTACGCCAAAGGCCGTCACGCGGCCTCGCAGCGCCACCAGGTCAAGGCACACGTTCGCGGCCCCCCCGGGACGATGCTCGGTTCGCCGCACATTCAAGATCGGCACCGGCGCATCCGCGCTCAGCCGCTCCGCATCGCCGTACACGTGCTGGTCGAGCATGAAATCGCCGACCACAAGAGCGTTGAACGGCTTCCACCGTGAAAGAGCGTCAAGAAGGGTGTCCATGGAGGCTCGATTGTTGACCGCGGCCGCGGCCCACGCGCTTCATCGTCCTCGAATCAATTGCCGCCGGTCCTTCGCTTCCATCGCCTTTGCGATCACCAGCGCCCGCAGCGCCGCCTCGCCCCGATCAAATACGATCTCCAGGTGCGGCCGCCACACGGGGCACGGCCACTCGTTCGCTGGCATCGCTGTTGCCAACTTGGTCCAATCCTTCTCCGTCACCAGCAGAACGTCCGGCTTGACAGCCGCCATCATCGCCATCATCCTCCGGATGGTCGACGGCCCATACGGATCGTGATCCCGCAGGATCAATTCCGCCGTTGGCTCGCCGAGCGCCACGCGAACCGCCTCCGCCCGGAACGCACTCGGATTGCCGATCGCGCACACGAGCATGTACCGCGCGCCCCGCAACCGATCAACTCCCACCGATTCGCCGTCGGGTGAACGCAGCGCGTTCCAGTGATGCCGTGTCGCGGCGGTGATGAAGCGACGCGAAACATCCCAAAGGCGTGCTTCCAGCGCCACCACACCGGCCCGCGACCGCGCCTCACCATGCGTCAAGACCACTGCATCCGCCCTCGCAAGCGAAGCAACCGGCTCCCGCAGCCAACCCGCCGGCAACAGCCGATCCGTGAATGGCGGCCGCGTCGAGTCCACCAACACAATGTCGCAGCACCGGGCGATTCGCCGGTGTTGAAACCCGTCGTCAAGAACGACACAGTCGGCCCCCTCCCCCGCCAAAGTCCCGAAGAATTCCGACAGGCCCGCCGCCCGGTCCGAGCCGACCACCACGGGCACCCCCGGCAAGGCCGCGGCGTACAACTCCGCTTCATCAGACCGACCGAGGCTGGCTTTGTACCCTCGCAGCGCGATCACCGGGCGCAGTCCCGCTTGAGTCAGCCAGTGACAGACCCGCTTCACCAGGGGCGTCTTGCCCGTCCCACCCACCGATAGATTGCCGACCGAAATCACCGGTCGATCAAACGTCACGACCCCGACTCCGGCGTCGAAGCGGCGGTTCCGCGCGGCGATCACCGCGCCGTAGGTCTTGGCCGCGACAGATCCAAAAAAACCACTCAGGAGCGGCGGCGGTCCCACCATCGCGCCCGCATCGTCCTGCAGCCGTTCTCCGATCATGCCGCCGAATCGCCCGACGCACCGCCCGAGGCCGTGCCCGCCGCGCTCAGCGACCTACCGCTCCCCGCCAAGGCATTCCGCCGAATCGCCCGGAGTTCGGAACGCTGCAAACGCAGCGTGTTCACCGCATCGAAGAGCGCGAGCATCAGGATCAGCACCACCAGCCCCGCGATGAGCGTCCAAGTCACCACAAACGGGCGACGGTCCGTCGCCGGGTCCGCCCATCCAAACCCGTACGCGATGACCGGCGTCGTGAAAAGCATCAAGGCCGCGTTCGCGATCCGAATTCGCTTGCGGCTGAGGGGCATCTCTGTTCGGTAGAGCACCGACGCGTGGACGGCCAGTATCACGAGCACCACCATCGCGAACGGAAACACCACCGACGACGATGCCAACGGTCCTTCGGCCAGCACATTCATCCGCATCACTCCCAAGGAGTCACGAACCGCAACCGGCCACGCCTCCGCCAGCGACACCCGTCCCCGACCATTCAAGCAAACGTCCGCAGAACCCCCAGCAACCGGTCCATGGGCAGCCCCATGACCGTCCTCTCATCCCCGTCCACTGACATCGGCCATCCGGCCACGATCCGTTCACGCAGGTTGTAGGCACCCGCCTTTCCGCGCCAACCGCCCGTCGCGATATACCCGTCGATCTCGGTGTCCGCCACGCTGCCCACCTTCACCCGTGCCGACTCCGAAAAACTGATCCGCCGCC
>CAZJXA010000012.1:0-29360 GCA_964549785.1 uncultured Phycisphaeraceae bacterium
GCCTCTCTGCCGAGCGATGAGGAATTGGAACGCGAGGCCGCCGAACTCGAGCGGATCGCAAAGACCTCCGATCCCAACGCGCAGCCCGAACCGATCAGCATCTCCGACCTGCAGCGGATGACGCTCGATCAGTTGCACGCCGTGGCCACCAAGGAAGGTCTCGTCGACTTCCAGACGATGCCCAAGCAGGAACTCATATTCAAGGTTCTGAAGGCCCGGGGCGCCAAGCAGGGCCTCATGTTCGGCGAGGGCACGCTCGAGATCATGCCCGATCACTTCGGCTTCCTCCGCAGCCCCGATCAGTCCTACCTCCCTGGGCCCGACGACATCTACATCAGCCCGCTCATGGTCCGCCGTTTCGGGCTCCGTCGCGGCATGGTCATCAAGGGGGTCGTCCGCCCGCCCAAGGAGAGCGAAAAGTACTTCGCCCTCCTCCGCATCGACACCGTCAATGGCAAACACCCTTCCAAGGTTCACGACCTCGTGAACTTCGAGGATTTGACGCCCCTCCACCCCGAAGAGCGGTATGTCCTTGAGACAACCCCCGATGAGATCGAGTGCCGGGTGATCGACCTCGTCACGCCCATCGGCAAGGGCCAGCGGATGCTCATCGTGGCCCCGCCGCGCACCGGCAAGACCGTCCTCATGCAGAAAATGACGCGGGCCATCACCCGCAACTTCCCGGCCTCCCGGATCATCGTCCTCCTGGTGGACGAACGCCCGGAAGAAGTCACGGACTTCAAGCGTAACTGCGCGGGCAGCAACGTCGAGGTCGTCGCCAGCACATTCGATGAAAACACCACCCGCCACGTTCAGGTGTGCGAGATGGTCATCGAAAAGGCCCGCCGCATGGTCGAGTACGGCGAAGACGTCGTGATCCTGCTCGATTCGATCACGCGCCTGGCCCGTGCCTACAACGCCGAGATGCCGCACTCCGGGAAGATCATGACCGGCGGTCTTGATTCCAACGCCCTGCAGCGACCCAAGAAGTTCTTCGGGTCGGCCCGTGCCATCGAAAAGGGCGGCAGCCTCACCATCATCGGCACCGCGCTCGTCGATACCGGCAGCAAGATGGACGAGGTAATCTTCGAGGAGTTCAAGGGCACGGGAAACGCCGAACTTCACCTCGAACGCAAACTCGTCGAGAAGCGTATCTGGCCTGCCATCGACGTCGCGGCGTCGGGCACCCGCCGCGAAGAACTTCTCCTGGACCCCAAGGAACTGGAACTCGTCTACCGGCTCCGCAAGGTTCTCTCCGATATGAACGTCGTCGAAGCCGCCGAACTCTTGAAGAACCGCCTCAAGAAGCACAAGACCAACGCCGAGTTCCTGATGAACCTGGCCATGGGTTCATGAGGGCCATACGCCTTTGAACGCTCCGCTGTCCGCGACTTCCCCTGCCGTTGCCGCGCACCCGCAGACGCGGCCCGGGCTGGCCCCGCTGCTCGTGCGGGCCGTTGCGTGTTCCGCGTGGGCAGGCGTCATGCTCGTGCTGGGCCTCGCGACACTCGTCGACGGCCCCGGGGCCGTCCCGTTGCCGCGGCTTGCCCTCTGGTGCTTCGGCAGCGCTGCGGTCGCGGGCGGGCAGTTTGTGTTCATGGTGATGGTCGCCGACCGCTTCTTCGGTCGAGCGGACAGGCGTTTCGTGATCGGTATCGAGGCCGCTGCGTTTTCCGTTTTCTTCGGGGGCGCACTCGCGGCCCTCTTTTTTCTCACTACGGGAGCCTGAGTGTTCCGGATTTTTGCCCTTCCCTCGTTTCCCGCCCTCTCCGGCTCCACAGTGCTGATGCTCGTGGTCTCCGGCCTGAGCGCGCTCCCGATTGTCGCCCCCGGGCGCTTCCGATGCGCCGCCCAGCCCGCCGCGACCCAGCCCGCCGCCCAACCAGCGGCTTCGATCGCGCCGTCAGTCCCACAACGTCCGACCGATCTCAACGCCCAGGCCGATCGATTGTTGAGTCAGCAGGCGGCTCGCCATCTGACCCGCGTTGCCCTCCTCGATCTCCGGGCCGCCACGCCCCCCAACCCCTCCGACTATGAGTTTGCGGCTCTCCTTCTCGAACTCGCCGGCGATCTCGATCCCGCTGATGCGAGCATTGTCCGCTATCGGGCCGAGGCCGCCTTCAACGCCGGCGACACCCCGGGCGTTATGACGGCCACCAAGGTGATCCTCGAACTTGACCCCGCCGACACCGTCGCCCTCCTCCGTCTCATCACCGCACGTATCAACCAGATCCAGACCGTCGAGGCCCGTCTCGCTGCGTTCGAGGGCTTCCTCGGACCCAAAGGTTCAACCCTGGACGCCTCCGTCCGCAGCCGTCTCGCCTTGGACGCCGCCCTCCTGTGCCGCGAACGCTCCGACGAGGAAGGCTTTGTTCATTTCCTCCGGCAATCCGCCCAACTCGATTCCACGAACAAAGACGCCGCTCTTTTGGTTCTTCAGCACTACAGCCAGCACCACGACAATCCCTTGGGTCGCCTCGAACTCCTCGCTAACCTTCTCTACTCCGACCCCATCGACCCCGGCGTACACCGGATGATCCGCGATGAACTCATCGACGCCAGTGCATTCGAGGCGGCGCTCCGGTTTCACTCGTCTTCCGAACGCATCTCCGCGCTCGCCCGCGAGCAACCCTCCGCCTCCGAATTCGTCGAATCGATGTGCATGAACTGGCGATCCGAAGGGCCCCGCGCCACCTTCGACGCCATCAATCGCAGTCTGATCTCCGACCGCGATACCGTGGCGAGTGAGTTGGCCCGCATGGACCCCGTCCTCCAGGAGACCGCGCGGAAGCCCGAAGACGTCCGGCTGGCCTTTGAGTACGAGGAAATCCGCCTCGGCACCGCCCTCATCCTTGAAGACCGGGCCGCCATCGACATCGCACTCGCCGACATGGCCGCCACCGTGACGGACACCATCGCCACACTCGGTGACCCCACCAAACGCAATCCTGAACTCGGCGAAGCCCAGGCCCGCGAGATCAGCGGACTCAGCCTCATCGGCCTGCAGATGTGGCGATTGTTCGCGAACCGCGATCTGGACAAGGTCGAGATTGACTTGCCTCGTGTGGTGGCTGCGGCACCGGACGATAACGTCTTTGTTCAGTCGCTGCTGTTGTGGCATTCCGTCCGCACCGCCGATGCCCCCGCCACCCGCGGGTTGCTCGCTTCCGCACCCGAAAACGTCTGGACGATTCTCGCCCGTGCCACCTTCGAACAGGAACAAGGCAACGCCCAAGCCGCCGCCGCCGCCTTCATCGCCGCCTCCGATTTTGCCCCGCTCCAGGTTCCCGGCGTCCTTGGTTGGGCTCTCGCCGAAAAGGCCCTGCCCGGCGTCACGCTCCCCACTCTCCTTACCACATCCCTTACCGATTACGCCGGAACCATCCCGAAGTGGATCGACGACATGGTCGAGAAACCGCGGCTTACCCAAACCCTCGCCGTGACTCTCGCCCCTGTGAATGCCGAGGCAGCCGAGCACACATTCGCGACCCTCACCCTCCGGAACGTGTCCACGATCCCCCTCGGAGTCGGTTCCGACCGCATCATGAACTCGAGAATGCTGTTTGCTCCCAGCTTGGAACGCAAAGACGGTAACGCGGCCGCCGCCGAGCCCGAGTTCATGGAGATCAACCGCCGCCTCAGGCTCATGCCGGGCGAATCGCTTTCCACCCGCCTGTGGCCCGACGTCGGTCTCACCGGGCTCCTCGCCGAGGTCGCCTGCGCCTCGCCAACTCGCCTTCGCTGGCGGGTCCTCCAAGGGTTCGAGGCCGCGGTTGGCAGATCCAAACAGCGCGGGCCCGGCTGTCAGGAAGCGGGCACCGCGACGGTGACCCGCCGCCCGACCACCGAAGCCTGGCTCACCGCGCCCGAACTTGCGACCGTAATTTCCGCATCCTCTGACGACCGCTGGCCCACCGTGCTGTACGCGGCCCGCGCCGGCCTCTTGGGCCCGGTCGACGACCGCCGCCTCGCTTCCGACAACCACACCATCGTCGCCGCGATCGCCGCGAAGTTCCCGTCCTTATCTCCCGTCCTGCGTCAACTGACGCTCGCCATCATCCCCCCGGAAGCGCTCTCCGCGGACACGGCCGCCTTTGATGATGCGCTCGCGGCGGAGGCCGATCCGGCCGTTCTCGCCGTCGCTGTTGCCACCCGCTGCGACAAGGTCGATCACCCGGTCCTTCTCCGAGCGGCCCAGTCCGCCGACCCTCGACTTGTCCGCCTCGCCGCCATTCAGCGCGCACGCCTCGGAGCCGCGACGCCGACCTACGCCTCGTTGGGCTTCGGAGCCAAGGCTCTCACCCCGACTCGCTAGTATCGGTACCGTAAACGCATCGAACCGACCCACACCACGCGCCGCCGTAGCGCTCTCCGCGTTGCCGGGTTCACGGTCGGCCTGCTCGCCCTCGCCGCCGCGATCGTCTCTGTGCGTGCCAACCTGGGTCCCGTTCAAGCGGCCCTTTCCCGCGGCATCCCGCCCGCGTCGGTGGCTGTCATGCTTGCCCTCCCCTGCGCGAGCCTGCTGGTCACCGCCGCGGGCATTGCCGCCCTGACCAACGCGCGACTGACTCTCGAAAAGCGGATCTCGTTCCCGGAAATGCTCGAACTGATCGGCGCTTCCTGGTTGCTCAATTTCCTGCCGCTCAGCCCGGGCCTCTTCGGACGCATCGCGTATCAACGGGCCCGCCACGGCGTCTCCCTCCGAGACTCCGCAACCGTGGTGGTGGAGTCGGTTGTGCTGTCGTGGCTGGCGGCCGCGATCGCCGTCCTTGTGATCGTCGTTCCAATGGGCCGCTTGCTCGACGCCTTCTCGGCGATAGTCGTCCTGTCGCTTCTGATCGGCGGCCTCGCGCTCTACCGCCCGATCGGCCGCGACTCCTTAGCTGCGGCGCGGTGCTTTGTACTTGCGCTCAAACTCGTCGACCAGTGCATCTGGACCGCCCGCTACTTGGTCGTCTTTCGCGTCCTGGGTTGGCACGCCACCCCGTCCGAAGCCTGCGTGATCGCCGCGCTCGCCCAAACGGCGATGCTCATCCCCTTTATCGGCAACGGCCTGGGGATCAGGGAGTGGGCGGTGGGTCTCGTCGCGACCCAAATCCCGGCTTGGATCAAGGGCCCCGACGCCGCCGACACGACTCTCACGGTCGCCCTCTCTGCCGACCTCCTCAACCGGGCGTTCGAGGTCATGGTTGCCCTCCCGATCGGTTTTCTCTGCCTGTGGCGACTCAAAACTCGCGTACTCGCCGCCCGCGACGGGCAGCCCCACCGAATCGCAGCCCAAAAACCCTGATCCTTCCTGACCTTACCCACCCCCGCGAACCGATCCAACCGGAGCCCGGAAGCGTAAAGGCAGGTGCGTATTCGCTTGTCTTTCCATTCCGATACCCAATCCTTGATGCCTTTGTGTCATGATTAAGACCATCGAACAAGACCACCAGCGCTTCCGGCAGATCGTGCGCGGCAAGATCCGCAAAGACCTCCGCAAGTTCCTCTCCCGCGGCGAGCTCATCGGCCGTGAGGGCAAGCGGGCCGTCTCCATCCCCGTTCACGACATCGACCTTCCCACCTTTCGCTACGGGGACAACTCCGGAGGCGTCGGCATGGGTGAAGGCAACGAGGGCGACTCCGTCGGCCAGGCCGGCAAAGACAAGGGCCAGGGCGGCGACCGAGAAGGCAAGCACATTCTTGAAGTCGATGTCACGCTCGAAGAACTCGCCGACATCCTCGCTGAAGAACTCCGGCTCCCCCGCATCAAGCCGCGGGGCCAGCACAACATCACGACGATCAAGGACAAGTACACCGGCGTGCGCCCCATCGGCCCCGCCTCACTCCGCCACTTCAAGCGGACCTACCGAGAAGCTCTCAAACGGCAACTCGCGATGGGGCAGTACGACCCCGACAACCCCGTCATCATCCCGATCAAGAACGACCTCCGCTTCCGCACGTGGAACGAGGTCAAGAAGCCTCAGTCCAACGCCGCCATCGTCTACATGATGGACGTCTCCGGATCGATGGGCGATGAACAGAAGGAACTCGTCCGCCTCGAGGCGTTCTGGATCGACACGTGGCTACGCCGCAACTACGAGGGCATCGAGAGCCGGTACATCGTTCACGATGTCCGGGCCGCCGAGGTCGATAAGAAGACCTTTTTCTCGGTCCGCGAAGACGGCGGCACCCGCATCAGTTCCGCCTTTCAGGCCTGCCACGAACTCCTCAAAGCCCACTACGACCCCGCCGACTGGAACATCTACCTCTTCCACTTTTCTGACGGGGACAATTCCAGCGACGCCGACAACCGCCTCTGTTGCAAACTCTTGGACGACCACATCATCCCGATGTCGAACATGTTCGGCTACTGCCAGGTCGCCAGCGCCTACGGCAGCGGCAGTTTCATCAACGTCCTCCACGAAGCCTTCCCCAACGGGGCCGCCGATGAAGCGGGCCCTCGGCTCATCACCAGCCGAGTCAACAGCCGCGACGACCTCTTCGAGTCGCTCAAAACCTTCTTCAAGGCCGGAAGGTAAGGGTTCTTCGCTCGCGAAGCCGAGCCGCTCGCCCATCAGCCGCAGGAAGTCTGGGTTCCACCAGAAGTCCCGCATGTCATTGAAGAACTCGGCTGAATGTGGCTGCTTTTCGCCCGCTGGGTGTTCGCTCATGATCATCAGCATCACGCGAAGCGCGATGCATCGTCTTGCGATCATTCGTTCGTGGGCGCGGGCGGCGTCACGGATGATTCAATCCGGTAGCGAGTCCCACGCTCCGCGGGTTCGCCAAACAGTTCAGGGTGCTGATAGGTGCCGCGTTCGCTGGCGGGCTTCTCGGTCTCGACTGGCGCTCCGTGCTGCTGCACCCAGCGGTCGTTCCGAACCGCATCGATCCGCCATGAAACCTTGCCGCCGGGAGAGCCACCGGCAATTCGGAAGGAGCACGCGGGTACATCATCGCCGGGTCCCGCTGTTGCAGCGCGGGCCAGGGAACTCTCGTCGATCTCTTCGGCGATGTGCAGCATGGGCATCGCGGAGCCGATCGCGGTCAGCAAGTAGCGAGGATCCCTATTGATCGCGGCGAAGTAGGTCGGGAGCCTGACCATCGCCTCACCCTGCTCGTCGAGGGTCGCCTTGCCTGAATAGAAGTTGATCACCTCATCGCTCTCGGCGCTGTAGTGCGAAAGGTACTTGTTGGCCGGATCGAACGGGTGGTCGATGCGAAACGACTTGGTGCCGGTCGCTCCCGTACGCCCGTACGCGTACAGGCCGAAGGTGCTTCCCTCTCCCGCGACGCCGTACCCGCTGTTGCCGTCGCCGTAGACACCGTAATTATTCGGAAGCGTTGCGATGCCGCTTACCCCGGCTCCGGCGGGGGCAGTGCAGCGCCCCACGATGGCGCTACTCAGAAACGACTCGCCGTGAACGCCCGTGCGGCCTATTCCGTACACACCAAAACCTGCGCCGCTGGCGCTCTGGCCGTAGACCCCGTAATTCACACCGACGGTCTCATAGACGCGGCCGAAAACGCCCCGGCCTTGGGCCGCGAAACTCTCCCCCTGAACGCCATAGTTGGTGCCGGTGGTCGCGGTGACGACGCCATAGACGCCACGCCCGGCGGGACTGGCCGTCTCTCCCGATACGCCGGTGTTGGCCCCGGAAGTACCGAGACACGTGCCAACAACAGCGCGGCCATCAGGGCTCTGTACCCGGCCCAGTACGCCGATCGGGGTCCCGCTCCCGATCGCAGATTCGCCGATCACGCCGTACCCCGCCGGACTGCTGGTGAGACCTTGGACGCCGGCGGTGGGTCCCGAGGTCGCTGCGGCGTAGCCGTACACGCCGCGGCCCGAAGTGCTATTGGCTTGGCCGTACACGCCTCGGGTGATACCGGTCGTAGCGCTATTCCAGCCATAGATGGCGTAACCAGTGGGGCTCGAAGTGAACCCGTAGATGCCAGCGGCGGTGCCCGTGCTCGCCTCGCCCATGACACCGGCGCCGGTGGCGCTCAACGTGCCGCCATAAACGCCGCGGCTGTTCCCCGAGATGGCGGTCGCCAAGCCGAAGACGCCGAACCCCTCTGGGCTGGCACTCTCGAAGCGTCCGCCGTAGGTGACGCCGGTGGTGGCGGTCGCGACGCCGCGGACGCCGGTGGCCTCGGTTGTGCTGGATGCGTTCTGACCGCTCAGCATGGCGCCCGTGCTCGAGCCACTCAGAAGGAAGGGGCCGGCGACCTGAAGAAACGCCGTCGAATCCAGACCGTCAAGCGTGGCCGCGTTGATGTTCGTCAGATTCGCCCCAGACCCAGTGAAGGAATTGGCCGGGTTGGTGAGCGCAAGCGACCCGCCATAGGTGCCGACAAGGGACCCAGTGGGGAGCGTGCCGTTGAGGTTCGCGGCGTTGGTGTAGAACGCCGCGGGTTGGCCGTTGAACTGGGTCGCGTTCGTCGCGGTCGCGGCGGTGGTCGCGCTCCCCGCTGTGGTGGCACTTGTCGCGGTCGCCGCGGCCACCGCAAAGAGCGCGTTGGGTGCTGGACTCAACTCCTGGCGCGGACCGAGGATGACAAAGGCGGCGGGATTGACGCAGCTCAGGCCGGCATCGCGCCGCACCTCCACCTCCAGAAACCGCCTCTGCCCGGCAAACTGCGGGCCAAAGTCGAGAGATGCGGCCAGCCGACCGCCGACCGCCAGAGTGTTGTCCACGCACAGCGTCGGCACGACCTGCGCCCCGCCGGTCAGCGCATCAAACAGACGGAATCGCAGGTCGTAGGTTCCGTTCACGGGGATACCGGCGTCCCGCAGTTCGCCCTGATAGGTGAAGGCAGTCGAGAGCGGTTGTGCCGCGGCGGCCGAGGCGAGCACGAGAACCGCAGCGCAAAACGCGTGCTTGAACATGACATTCCTCCGGCACCGGAATGGTGCCACCACTTCAAGCGGATTTGTTGATCGTCGAGCGCCAGGAATCCGGGATGGAGAACTCCGCAGACCACCCTGGAAAAGCGTCGAATCCTCGAAGGTGTCTTTCTGGACTCACGCCCGGATGACGTAAGTCTTGTTTCCACAATGAGAGAGCCCTTCGACGTGCGCGCCAAAGGGCTCGGTCTTGCAAAAAATCAGGGCGACATGTCGCCAATGGAACCATTATCGGAGGGCGCTAGGGTCCGGGAGCCTGGAATTTAGCGTTCGTTCTCTGGTGCATCCGTAAAGTCGCCGTAGGTCAAGCGCGTGGTCTCAAGAACGCTACCCGCGGGGGGATTCGCCGCGGCGCATGGGAACTTCCGAAGCCGCGGGAACCGGGGTGGGCGGCCGGACGGTTAGTGCCAGAGGCGATGACGCCGCCCGAGCCGGCCAACCCGGAACGCAAACGATGCCGAACCGGTCCTCTGCAGGCTGGCGACGCTGAATCAAGCGATCCAACTCCACCAACGCAGCAGCCTCGCAAGTTATTGACTCGCGAGGCTTTGCGACTCAATCCGGGTGAAAGGATGGCGCCTGTGACGCGAAGTTGCGAGCGCTGATTCTCACTCGATCTTCTCAAAGATCGGAACTCCCCCGCCGAGTTCCGCTGCGTCGCTTTCTTGAAGAGAGGAGTAGCTCACGAGCGCGACGGCTTCGGGAATCCCGAGAAGTGAAGCCAGCCGTGCAAGACGCGCCTCCTCGAATATCAGTTCGTCCGCGTCGGAAGAGTCGTCCTGCTCCTCGTTCGGATCCAACCACCGATCGAGGAGTGTCTCTACCTCCGTCACACGAGATGAACCGAATGCACGGCACAAGGCCACGCCATTCGCGCCAGATGGGGGTTGCGGGTCTACATTCTCGAAATACGCAGGCGACGAGTTGTAGTCCATGAGAACACGCCCGCCCTCATACAGCTTCAGCGTGAGCACATCACTATCGTGAACCGTCGCAACAAGCGCCGCACACTGCAGATCCTTGGACACTTCAGCCCCGAGCCTTGAAAGGATGTCGGCGTCCTGGTCTTCGCACTCTTGGTCGCACACAATTATGCACCCACCCACCTCCACCGAGACAAAGGCGCGCCGCTCCTGCTCGCGAAACCACGCCGCAACCTTTGGCGCCATGGCACCACGAAGCGTGATGTTGGTCAAAAAAACTCCCATCGCAATCAGGGCGACAGGATTTGAACCTGCGACCTTGTGGACCCAAACCACATGCTCTACCAAGCTGAGCTACACCCTGTAAGCGGGTATTCTAGACCAAGCCAACCGTGAAAAGCCCGACCCCCGGACCATCGCGCATTCTCATCATCCGCCCCAGCGCGCTGGGGGATGTCGCGCGCACCGTTCCGATTTTGGCCGCGCTCAAGGCCGCATATCCCGCCGCGGAAATCGACTGGGTCGTGGAAGCCGGGTTTGAAGCCGTGATCGACCAGCACCCCGCGCTGAGGGCGGCGATTGCGTTTCCGAAACGGGCGATCAAGGACGGACTGAGGCGCCTCAAGTTCGGCCCCGTGCTGGCGTTCCGAGACCGGCTGCGTGCCGGGGAGTATGACCTGGTGCTGGACTGCCAAGGGCTCGGGCGGAGCGGGCTGATGGCGTGGGCGACGCGGGCCGGAAGCCGGCTGGGGCACGCGGATGCTCGCGAGGGCGCTCCGCTTGCGTATACGGAGCGGGTTGCCGCGGGCATTGAGATGCACACGGTGGACCGGATGTTGACGCTGGCGGGGGCGGCGGGCGCGGCAGCGGACACCCCGGATATGCGGCTTTATTCGGCGCCTTCGGCCCGTGCGTGGTTGAAGGAACAGGAATGGTCGCGCGGGCCCTATGTCGTGCTCGCACCCACCAGCCGGTGGCCCGCGAAGCAGTGGCCGTGCGAGCGGTTTGCTGCACTGGCTTCACACTTTGCGGATTCGGGAATCGGTGTCGTATTCACCGGGGCGGCGGGTGAGCGCGAGCAGATCCGCCCCTGCCTTGAGGTTGCCCTGCGGCGGTGCGGCGTGATCGATTGCGTGGGGGGCATTTCGCTGGAGCGCACGATGGCCGTGATCGAGGGGGCGGCGCTGGTGGTCGCGAACGATTCAGCGCCGCTGCACATCGCGGTGGGGTTCGATCGGCCGCTGGTTGCGCTTTTCGGGCCGACCCGCGTGCACCGGGTGGGACCGTATCGTCGCGAAGCCGACGTAATCCAGCACCTCCAAACGGGTGATGTTCTCAATCACAAGGATTCGGCGTCATCCATTCTGATGGAGCGGATCGGGGTGGACGAAGTGTGGGAAGCGTGTGTGGCGCGCCTGTAGCCGAGATTCAGAGACGAATGCAAGCACTGGGTGAGTTGGCGAATGCAACAACGGGTGAACACACAGGCACGGAAACACAGAGGGGATGTGAGAATTCGAAGCAGGGAGGCCCGGTGCCGATTCGCCGCGGCAAGATGCGGAGAGAGCGGAGGCCGGGATACCGAAGGTCCGCTCGCTGATCCTCGGGACGTTTGCCGCGGAACTCAGCCCGCGATGCGTTTCCACGAACCGCACTCCGAGCAGGCCGCATCAGCCCCGCTCATGCGCAGGTCGTAGGCACAGGCGAGGCAATGCCCGATTTTTCGGAGTCGGCGGTCGCGGCGGAGCAGCATCCATCCGACGAAAGCCATCGGGACGGCGATCGGCGCGAGAGGAACAACCCATTGCCGTCCGTAGGGATTCGTCGGGCCGTAGATAGCGGTCCGCCAGCCCCGGATGTTGCCACGGGAGGACTTCATGTTTCTCCACAACAATGTTCGCAAAGTACGAAACCCGGCTCGACAGCTCCACAGGTCGTCACATCTTGTCGGACCCCCATGACGACGCCGGAACGAAAGACGACGTGGTGGTCGCTGCGTTGCCACGCGCCGAGCGTGGCCGCGGGTGTGGAAGGACCGGGAAGATGCCACCCCAGACCCGTGAACCACGATGCCAGCCAGAGAAAACTGATGCACGCGGCGAACCCAAAGAGCGCTCACGTTGGCGCGGATGCGCAGTTTGTGATGAAGTCGGGGATACCGCACCAACGACGGTTTATCAGGCACGGGGACAGTCATCGGATGGTGTACCGTGCTCACCCGCTATGGGTTTCAGCCGTTCTTCTTCTCGAACTCCCGCATGAACTGGGCGAGGGTTTCGCAGCCGGCTTTCGGGAAAGCGTTGTAGGTGCTGGCCCGCATGCCGCCCGTGGCCCGGTGACCCTTGAGTTGATCCATGCCGTTCTTGAACGCTTCCTTGATGAACAGGTCGTCCAGAGCCTCGGTTGGCGCCTTGAAAGTGATGTTCATGAGGCTCCGGCTGTTCTTGTGGGCGTGAGCCTTGTAGAACGCCGAACCATCAAGCACGTCGTAAATGACCTTGGCCTTCTCGACATTCCGCTGGTGCAGCGATGCAAGTCCGCCCTGCGCCAATATCCACTTGAACACGAGCCCGCTCAGGTAGATGGCGAAGACCGGCGGCGTGTTGTGCCTGCTCTGGTCTTTCGCGTGAACCTCATATTTCAGCATCGTCGGCAGTTTCCGCGCGGGCTTCAGAAGGTCCTCCCGCACAATCACCAGCGTGGTCCCCGCGACCCCGATGTTCTTCTGCGCCCCGGCGTAGATGAGCCCGAACTTCGAAACATCCATCGGGCGGCTGTAGATGTCGCTGGACATATCGCAGACGAGGGCAGCGCCGTCGGGGATTTTCGGGAGGCGGAGTGAGAGGTCGGCGTTGTTCCACTGCGTTCCATAGATCGTGTTGTTGCTGCACATGTGGACGTAGACCGGTGCGTCTTTCCACTCGAGTTCAGAATCGGCCGGGCAGTGGGCGTGCTTGGTGGGGCGACCGTCCCACGCCTCGTAGCAGTTGGGGGAGTAGAACTTGACTTCGTCCCAGGTTTTCTCGGTCCAGTAGCCCGTCGTGAGAAAGGCCGCAGAGCCGTTGTCGGGGAGGAGGTTGGCCGGAACCATGAAGTTCTGGCTGGTGGCACCGCCGGTGAGGAAGAGGGGGTGGTAGTTCGCGGGTATGTTGGCGATCTTGCGGCAGTTGTCGAGGGTTTCGGCGAGGATCGCGTCATACGTCTTGGCGCGGTGGCTGTGCTCGAGAATCCCGATTCCGCTGCCGCCCACATCCCAAAGGTCGGACTGGGCTTGACGGATGACTTCCTCCGGAAGGGCACCGGGGCCTGCGGAGAAGTTGTAGATTCTTCCCGAGGCGGTGGTGCTGGCGGCGGGTTTCAGACCGGACGGCATGGTGGCGGTGGTCATGGGCGGATACTAGGAGTGCGCCGGTGACGCGTGGTGGACCGGGGTCAGGCTCCAGACACCGAGCTCACGACCGCTTGATCTGCTTGGCGGTCGAGCAGGCACACGGACCGATGGTGGGTTGAGCTGAGGGCGGCAGGACGGGTACGGAATCGTCGGTGGCCCTGTGCACTCCGTTGGGTGCGGCAGGAACGGCGGCTTGCTCCACGGAAGCCGACCCACTCGCGGTGACTTTCGCGGATGCCTCCGAGATGCAGCACCGACCCCTTGGAAAATCGCCGGGGCCCGGACGCCACCTGGGAGCCCATCCTTGACTTTGAGAATACAAACGATTATGTTTGAATACTCAAACTTTAGAAGGAGCATTCGTATGACATCAAGGTTTGACCGTGAGACTGAAACGACGGGGTGTGGCCGGTGGGCGGGTATGGCCGCGCTCGTGACATCGGGGCGGGCATTCGGGGCGGCGGGCTCGGCGGCGGCTCAGGACGCGGGTGGGGCGATGCCGGACAAGTCGGGGTATCACCTTTTCAACCCGACGCCGCGGAAACTCATGCGGGAAATGAGCACGGACCGGCCGGACACGACGGAGAGCGCGTACACGGTGGATGCGGGGCATTTTCAGATCGAGATGTCGTTTGTGGACTTCGTACACGACCGCAACAACGGGGATGATGAGACCGTCGAGGCTTTCGCGATAGCGCCGGTGCTTCTGAAGGTCGGGCTGCTCAACAACGTGGACCTGCAATCGGGGTTTGACCCGTACACGACGGAAGAGACGACGGACCGGGGGACGGACGAATCGGTGACGGTCGAGGGTTTCGGGGACACGCTGGTGCGACTCAAGGTGAATCTGTGGGGGAACGACGGCGGAAAGACAGCCTTCGCGCTGATGCCGTTCATCACGTTTCCGACGGCGGACGACGATCTGGGCAACGGAGATATCGAGGGCGGAGTGATCTTGGTGTTGGCGATCGGATTGCCCGGCGAATTCGCGATGACATTGATGGCGGAGGTCGATTTTAATCGGAGCGCGGCGGACGACCGGCATGTGGTGGACTTCGTGCACACGGGCACGGTGGGCCGCGGGCTGTGGGGTGAGCCGAGCGGGTACGTCGAATACGCGGGATTCGTGAATCTGAATTCTGACGAAGACTAACGGGGGTACTTTGACGCCGGGCTTACCTACGCGTTGACTCCCGACATTCAACTGGATGGCGGGATTCGGATCGGGCTGACGGACGCCGCGGAAGACTTCGGCATCTTCAGTGGGGTTCCGCTGCGGTATTAGAGTTCGCGCGGTAGCGGGGCCGGGCGATCGGGGGTTGCACGGGAGCGACCAAGTCGGAAAGCAGGTACTGTTTGACGGGAGCACGTCCGTCGGCATAGGAGTGTTTTGCATGAAGATGACCTCACGTCGTGGTGTGCTCAGGATCGTGCAGCGTGGTGCGCTCGCGGCGTGCGCGGCTGCGGTGTTGGTCGGCGCGGGGTGCGATCCGGCGGAAAGCGGGGCGGGAAAGGATGGGGCAGGGCCCGTCGGCGGCTCGGGGCCGCTGAAGGTGGTCGCGACGATCGCGATGGCGGGGGATCTGGCGGTGAACGTGGGCGGCGATCGGGTGACGGTACGGAACATCATGGGGGAAGGGATCGATCCGCACCTTTACAAAGCGTCGCCCGGGGATGTGCGGCTGATGACCGATGCGGACGTGATTCTGTTCAGCGGGCTTCACCTGGAAGGACGGATGGCGGACCTCATTGTAAAGATGGCGAGCCGCACGACGGTCGTCCGGGTGACCGACACCATCGATGAAGCCCTGTTGCGGCAGCCGCCGGAATTTGCGGGCCACTTTGACCCGCACGTGTGGTTCGATGTGTCGCTGTGGGCGGTTGCCGCCGGGCGGGTGCGAGAGACGCTGATCGCGAAAGACCCCGCGGGGAGGGATGTGATCGCGGCGAATGCCGATCGCTATGCCGGGCTGCTGGCGGAACTGCACGCGTACGCGAAGAGCACGACGGCGACGATCCCGGAGGGCAACCGGGTGATGGTGACGGCCCACGATGCGTTCGGCTACTTTGGGGCGGCGTACGGGCTGGACGTGCTGGCAATTCAGGGGATCAGCACGGACAGCGAGGCGAGTCTGCAGGACATCAACGCTCTCGTGGACACGCTGGTGGCGAGGAAGGTGCCGGCGGTGTTTATTGAGAGCAGCGTGCCCCGGAAGACGATCGATGCGTTGATCGGGGGGTGCTCGTCGAGGGGTCATACGGTGACGATCGGCGGCGAATTGTTCAGTGACGCGATGGGCAGGGAGGGAACGGCCGAGGGGACATACGTCGGGATGGTGGTTCACAATGTGGAGACGGTGACGAGGGCGTTGGGCGGCGTGGTGCCGGGAACGAAGCCCGGGGCGTTGGGGGAGTGGGCGGCGGGGTTCAATAAGTAACATGGTCACGAGCACGGGTACCGAAGTGGCGGATGCGACAAAGGAAGCGGTGTGTGTGGAGGTCCACGATCTGACGGTCGCCTATCACCGCAAACCGGTGTTGTGGGACGTCGATGTGTCACTGCCGGAGAGGCGGCTGATCGCGATTGTGGGCCCGAACGGGGCGGGGAAATCAACTCTGATCAAGGCGGTGCTGGGGCTGGTACCGCTGGCGAGCGGGGAGATATCGATCTTCGGCAAGCCGCTGAAGGCGGCCCGCCCGCTGATCGGGTATGTGCCGCAACGGGAGACGGTGGATTGGGATTTTCCGGTCGATGCGCTGGACGTGGTGTTGATGGGGCGGTATGGGAGGCTGGGGTGGATTCGGCGGCCCGGGAAGGCGGATCGGGCAATCGCGATGGAGAGTCTGGAAAAAGTGGGTATGGCGGACTTTGCAGCCCGCCAAATCAGCCAGCTCTCCGGGGGGCAGCAGCAGCGGGTATTTCTGGCCCGGGCGCTCGCGCAGGATGCGCAGTTGTACTTCATGGACGAGCCATTCGCCGGGGTGGATGCGAGCACCGAGAAGGCGATCGTGGAGGTGCTGCGCGGGTTGCGTTCCGCGGGGCGGACGGTCGTGGCCGTGCATCACGATCTTCAGACGGTGCCGGAGTATTTCGACCACGTGGTGCTACTGAATATGCGGCTTGTGGCCGCGGGGCCGATCGAGAGCACCTTCACCACGAAAAATCTGCAACAGACGTACGGCGGGCGCCTGACGCTGCTGGAGGAAGCGGCGGAGGCGGTTCGTCGCGGAGAGCCCGCGCGGCGTTAAAGAGGGGAGCGTTGTGGTCGATCAGTTGGTCAGGCTGCTGACGCTCCAGGACGCCAACACGCGGATCGTGCTGGTCGGGACAACGCTGCTGGGGGTGGCGGCGGGCGTGATCGGGTGTTTCGCGGTGTTGCGGCGGCGTTCGCTGGTGGGTGACGCGGTCGCGCACGCGGCGTTGCCCGGGGTGTGTCTGTCGTTTCTTATCGTCGGCGACCGCCATTTCGCGGCGTTCATGCTGGGCGCGCTGGTGACGGGGATGGTGGCGGCGGCGTTCATTTCGTTCGTCAAGACCGCCACGCGGATCAAGGAAGACGCGGCGATTGCGCTGGCGATCGGGGGGTTCTTTGGATTGGGGATCGTGCTGTCGCGCGTGATTCAGAATCAGGCTTCCGGCAATCGGGCGGGCCTCGACAGTTTTATCTTCGGCAAGGCGGCGACCATGGTTGCGGGGGATGCAGGTTTGATCGCGGCCGTGGCGGCGGCGGTGCTGGTGGCGATCGCGGTGTTCTACAAAGAGTTCAAGATCCTGTGCTTTGATAAAGACTTCGCGGCGAGTCAGGGGTGGCCGGCGCTGACGCTCGACCTGGGGCTGATGGCGCTCGTGTGCATTTGCACGGTAGTGGGTCTGCCGGCGGTGGGGGTCGTGTTGATGGTCTCGCTGCTGGTCATCCCGCCAGCGGCGGCCCGCTTCTGGACGGAGCGGCTGGGGACGATGGTGCTGTTGGCGGGCGTTTTCGGCGGGCTGGCGGGGTTGTTGGGCACGGCCCTGAGCGCGACTATCCCCGCGCCGTCGTCGGGGTTGTCGCGGGGTTGGCCCACCGGCCCCTTGATCACCCTGGTGGCGGCGGCGACGTTCGCGGTGTCGATGATCGCCGCGCCGCGCCGGGGAATCGTGTCGGATGTGGTGCGGCGGGCGACCCTGCGGAGCCGGATCTCGGGCCAGAACTTCTTGCGGAGGCTGTACGAGCTGCTGGAGCCGGGTGGAGATTTGTCGGTGACGTGGACAGCCGCGGAGATTCAGCGCAGGGATGGGGCGGGCACGAGTCATCTGAACGGTCAGATCAGGAGTGCCACGCGTGCGGGGCTTGTGGCGCCCAGAGCCGAGGGTTTCGCCCTCACGGCCCGGGGCCAAGCCGCGGCGGCGAGCGTGGTGCGGACGCACCGGTTGTGGGAGATCTTTTTGATCACGCAGGCTGATATCGCGGCGGACCACGTGGACCGGGATGCGGATCAGATCGAGCATGTGCTGTCGCCGGAAATTCTGGCATCACTTGAGGCGAAACTGACGGAGTCGGGGCGAATTCCGCTGGGGGTGCCCGTGTCACCGCACGAGACGGGTGGCGGTCGGAAGGGGTGAGCGCGCTGGGAGGATGCAGCGCCGTGCACAGGAAAGGTGGAGATCGTGTGAGTGTGAATTGGATTCGGGCGATTGTGGTGGGATGGTGTGCGCTGGCGATCGGCGGGCTGGCAGCCGATGCGCGTGGCAACGATCTGGGCGAACGATCGGTCCAGTTTGTCGCGGAGCCGAGCGCGGCGCATGGAGATCGGCGCCAGAGCGAGACGGGGTCGGCATCCCGCCACGCGGATGAGGCCGGGCCGGTAGCGCCCGCGGATTTGGACGTCGGCGGGCCTCGGGTGTGGTTTTCGGTGGGCGGATATGAGGTGCGTGACGACGACCTGTGGATCGTGGGAACCGGCGTGCTGTGCAGTGTCGCGTGCGGGGTGCTGGGGTGTTTTCTGGTGCTCCGTCGGA
Source organism: uncultured Phycisphaeraceae bacterium (assembly GCA_964549785.1). Lineage (GTDB taxonomy): Bacteria > Planctomycetota > Phycisphaerae > Phycisphaerales > UBA1924 > JBEIUO01. Next base: position 18,210 of record CAZJXA010000012.1, read on the forward strand.
TGTCCCTGTTGGGCGACGCTATTTCGCACGCCATTTTGCCCGGGCTGGCGCTGGCGTTTCTGGTGACGCACAGCCGGGAGCCGATCGCGATGCTGGCCGGTGCGCTGGCTGTGGGAGTGGCGACGGCCTATCTCTCGACGGCCCTGAGCCGCTGGGGGCGGGTGCCCGAGGATGCCGCGATGGGGGTGGTGTTCACGACCCTCTTCGCGATCGGCGTGGTGATGATCACGTGGGTGGCGCGGGACGTGGACCTTGATCCCGGGTGCGTGCTGTACGGGCTGATCGAGTTCACACCGTTCGACACCGTTCAGGTCGCGGGGTTCGCGATCCCACGGGCGTTTGCATGGCTGTTGGTGGTTCTGGCGATCAACGTGGCGCTAATCTGGATGTTCTTCAAGGAATTGAGGATCGTGTGCTTTGATCCGTACCTCGCCACGACGATGGGCATCAGCGCGACGCTGGTTCACTATGGGCTGATGACGTCGGTGGCGGCCACGGCGGTGGCATCGTTCGAATCGGTCGGCTCGATTCTGGTAGTGGCCATGCTGGTTGCGCCGGGAGCCACCGCCCATCTGCTCACCGACAAACTCTCGCGGATGCTGTGGCTGGCGGCGGCCGTCGGAGCCCTGAGCGGGGTATTGGGCTACATCCTCGCGGTGTGGATAGACACGTCGGTGGCCGGGATGATCGCGACGGTTTCGTTGGGGTTGTTCATCGTCGCGACGCTGGCTTCGCCGCGGTATGGCTTCATCAGCAAACTGGTCCGACGGTTTTCGCTGGCGATGCGGATCACCGAGGAAGACACCCTGGGCATGCTGTACCGATGGCACGAGCGGTCGGGAGATCCCGGGGCCGGGCCGTTGCGTCCTCTTACGGCGGGCGACGTGGTAGAGGGAACGCGGTCGGGCGCGCTCGGGCGAATCGCTCTCTGGTGGCTGATGAGGCGGGGATTGGTCCGGGCCGACGCGTCGGGCGCGCTGGCGGCGACTCCGGTTGGCATCGCGCGGGCGGTGCGGATCGTGCGCGGGCATCGGTTGTGGGAGTCGTTTCTGGCGAAGCACTTGGGCATTCCGCTGGAACGCGTGCACGCCCGGGCCCACCGGGCCGAGCACTTTCTGTCCGACCGGATGCAGGCCGGGCTTGACGAGGACGTGGTGACCGAGACCGATCCGCACGGGCGGCCAATCCCGCCACGGGGGTGACGCGGCCCCAAACGGCGGTTAACCGCCGCCCTTGGCGGCGGCGATCGCACCGAGGACGGTTTCGGGCGTGTAGGTGTCGAATTTGGAGGGCTCCGGCGTTACTGGCCCGTAGATCGCGAGCAGCGGAATGCCGACCCAGTTGAGTTCGCTGAGTTTGGCCTGACCGTCGGGGTTGTCGCCGGTGAGGTCTACGCGGAAGGCCGCGACGTCGTCTGCGTTCAGCCGTTCGTACACCGCCTCTCGATGGAGCACACCGTTCTCGAGTGCTTTGCAGTTGAGGCACCATTCGGCCGTAAAATCGAGAACGATGACCTTGCCCGCTCCGGTTGCTTGGGCAAAGCGCTCGGGGGTGTAGCCCACCCAATTGATGGGGCCGTGGTCGGTGAGCCGGTGGGCTGCGGCGAGGGAGCCCGCGGCGGCGAGCAGGGCGAAACCAACGACCACGCCGCGGACGACGGTGCGGAGGGAGAGCCGGAAGATCCGCACGATGCACCAGCCCGCCGCGGCGACCACGATCGCGGCGACGATCCACCAGTAGAAGCGGATCGCCGGATCAACGGGCAGTCTCACGAGCGGATCGATTCCGGTGCCAATGAAGAAGACCGCGACGGCGAGCATCAGCAGTCCCATGATCTGCTTGACGAGGTTGCTCATGGGGCCGGTGCGGGGCACCTTGGCAACCCACTTGGGGTTGGCGGCGAGCACGAGGTAGGGGATGGCCATTCCGGCCCCGATAGTGGCAAAGGTGGCCATCGTGAGGAGCGGGGGTTGCTTGGCAGCCCACGCCGCGGCGGTGCCCATAAAGGGCGCGGTGCAGGGCGTCGACAGGACGGCGGTCATGATGCCGAAGATGAATGAGCCTGTCGCGGATTCACGTTTGGGATCAAGCATGTAGACAAACTGCGGGAGATTGATGGTGAAGAGACCCATCATGCCGATGCCCATGGCGGCGATGAACACGCCGACTCCGATCGAGAACCAGGGGATTTGGAACAACTGGTTGATGGCGTTAAAGCCGGAGATGAAGGCGATGGCGCCGCCGATGGCGAGCCAGAAGGCGACGACGCCCAGCGACATGATGAAGCCGAGGAAGAGGCAGCGTTTGGGATTCCCCGCGGCGGCCGAGAGGCTCATGATCTTGATCGGGATGACGGGGAGAACACAGGGGGTGAGGTTGAGAAGCGCGCCCCCGAGGGCGGCGACAAGCAGGAGCAGGAGGATGCCGACCCCGTGCGGGTCGATCGAGAAGGACCGCCCGAAGAAGTTGAACTTCACGCTCTCGACGACCCGTTCGCCCGAGAGCATCCTCGCGAAAACGGACTGATCGAAGCCGGTGAAGAGCGAAGCATCGGCGGCCGCGCTTCCCGTTGCGTCACCGACCGTGAGCACGACCGGCACGTCCACCTTGCGTTGAAGCATGCAAGTGGTTTCGTCGCAGGCTTGGAACCGCACCGAGATCGTCAGCGTGACTTCGCCAATGGGCGCACCAGGGGCGACAATCACCGGCACGAAGATCACGGCCCGCCCTTCGAATACTTCGTACGGAACGGGCAGGCCGGTGGCCGCGAGGTCGAGGGCGATCGCGTGGCCCTTGGGCCACTGGATCGGACCGACCGAGACGGCCGGGCTGGAGGCGATCTCGACGGTGGTGGGGATGGCGGTAAAGTCGCCCCATGTGGCCGGGATGACCGGGTCGTTGGTATGGGAGTGCCAGCCGTCTTCGTGGTCGAGGATGACCGCGATGGCGAGTTGGTCGTTGGGTCGGACGGTGGTCTTGGCGGCCACCGCGGAGATGGCGACGACCTCGGACTGGGCGACGGCGGTTGAAAATTGACCGGTAAACGCGATTAGAGCGGCGAACAGCAACGCGGGCCATTGAAACCGGAGACGGTCGCGACAAACGGTCCCAAGGATGGGCGGCGGGCACGGTTCCGGGACGGAATCAGATTTCATGGGGTGAGTACGCCTGGCGGGGTTGAAAAGGTCGGAACTGCCGGATTGTTGACAAGGTTCAGGGGGAGAGGGAGTCCTTCTGCCCGACGGTTGTGCCGACGGTGGCGCCGGCGGTGCCCCCGCGTCTGAAAATCACGATGGCCGTCCCGAGTGCGGCGAGGCATAAAAGGGAACTGGCGAAGTAGGACGCCCCCGGGAGATAGACGGGGCTGGAGTCGCTGACGAAATAGCCGAAGAGTGAGCCGCCGATGGCGGGGCCGAGAATCCCGGCGAGGCAGGAGAGCGAAGTGATCGCGCCCTGAATTCCGCCTTGCTCATCGGGCGGGACGGATCTGGTGACGAGTGACTGGGAGGCGGGCTGAAAGATTCCGCCTATTGAACCCGCGAGGAGGATGGCGATGAGCATCCAGCCTTGGTTAGCGAGCCCGTAGCCCAAGTAGGCGGCAACGCCCACGCCGAGGCCGAAGAGGACGGCGGTTCGCTCGCCGATTGCAGGGATGATTTTGCGGGCGAGGAGACCTTGAACGACGGCCGCGGAAATGCCAACAGCGAAGAGGGACAGGCCCACATCGCGTGTGGACCATTGATAGCGGTGCTTGGTGTAGAGAACCCAGGTGGTGTGGAGCCCAAACTGGGCGGTGTTGGCGAGGAAGAGGACGATGGCGAGGCCGCGGACAATGGGGTACCGGCCGAGATTGCGGAGACTTCCAACGGGGTTGGCCCTGGCGATCGAGAAGGGGCGGCGGTGTTCCCGCCTCAGAGACTCGGGGAGGACGAAAAAGCCGTAGAGGGCGTTGATGAGGCTGAGCCCGCCCGCGGCGAAAAAGGGCCATCGGAGGTCGAACTCGCCGAGAACTCCGCCCATAAGTGGGCCGATGACAAAGCCCAGGCCGAACGCAGCCCCGAGCATCCCGAAGCCGGCCGCCCGCTTTTCGGGCGACGTCACGTCGGCGATATAGGCGCTCGCGGCGGTGATGTTGGCGCCGGAAATGCCGTTGATGGCCCGGGCGATGAAAAGCCAGGTGAGCGTGGGTGCGAAGGCGGCGGCGATGTAGTCGAGGCCGGAACCCGCAAGGGAAATCAGGATGACCGGCCGGCGACCGATCTGGTCGGACAGACTCCCGAGGATGGGAGCGAAAATGAACTGCATGCCGGCGTAGATGGCGCCGAGGATCGCGACGTTGTAGGCCGCGGCGGATTCGCCCTGGCCCTGAAGGGCTTCGACGAGACGTGGCGCGACGGGGATGATCAGCCCGATCCCCAGAACGTCGAGCAGCACCGTGAAGAAGATGAATCGGAGCGCGCCCGGTGCGTGGTTCATGGAAGGCGGAGGCTAGGCCTCGCATCTGCGGATGTTCCGCTTGCACGAACGCCAAGAAGTGTGTACATTCTTGGGGCGATGGGACGGATCGAGCGTGCGGCGGCCATGTGTAATGGCCGTTTGGAAGCAGGTCGGCGTCCGCATCAGACCCTTGGGAGGATTCCATGGCGAAGAAGGCCACGAAGAAAGCGTCGAAGAAAACCAGCAAGAAAACCGGCGGCATGATGATGTCGAAGAAGGCCGGGAAGAAGACCGCGAAGAAGACGTCGAAGAAAGCCACAAAGAAGGCCGCGAAGAAGACGAGCAAGAAAACAGGAGCCACGGCGGGCAAGAAGGTCGCGAAGAAGAGCGGCAAGAAGATCGCCGGGCGTTCCGCATCGGGCTCGGGAAGCCGCGGCCGTTCGGGAAACGGTGGCCGATCGACGGGCGGCGGTCGTGGCAACGAGGGCTTCGAGGGCATCCAGACCTTTGAACGCGGCAGCGGCGAGTCGCGCAAGAACAACTCGGGCGATCGTTCAATGGGTGGCGGGGGTTCGATGGGTGGCCAGCCGATGGATGTCGCCCTGCGCTAAGTCTGGCCCCAGGCATAGGTCAGTCTAAATATCGCTCTTCGGCTTATCGGGCGATCAAGCGAGATTGCCCTGTCCGCGATGATCGCGGGACTGAAAAAAGAGCCGCCCCGAACACATGGTCGTGTTCGGGGCGGCGTTGGTTGTTGCAGCACGCGCGACGGTCATCGATCAGTGATTGAGCGACGGGACGAGGTTAGCCCGGGGTGGCTGGGGCATCGTTGGGTTCGGAGCCGTCACGGCTTTGCCCGGGGCTTTGTTGATGTGCGCGGTGGGTGGGGTCTTTGCCAAGACCGCGGTTTCGGGCAGGGGTCGGTAGAAGGCACCCATCGACTCGGGCATGTTGTAGAGGTTGGGCATGATATAGGTGCCTTTGAGGTGATCGGGCTTGTCGGCTTCGATGGCGAGGGCGGCTTGACGGCAGAACTCGTCGTTGCGGACGCCGGTGACGGTCCAGGAGACTTTCATCCCGGACTGCCCGCCCGCGATTCGGAAGCGATTGTCAGCGACTTCCTCGGCGATGTACAGAACCGCGGGAGCGCCGATGGCGGTGAGTTGGTAATGAACATCGCGGTTGATGGCGTCGAAGTACGCCGGGAGTTCTACATCGGCTTCGCCGGAGCCGTCGAGAACGACGTTGCCACGGTACATGAGGTACGGCTCGGGTCCTTCGGCACTGTAGTGGGTGAGAGTTTTGTTGGCCGGGTCAAGCGGGTGGTCGATCTGGAAGGATTTGGTTCCCGAGGCACCGCTCTTTCCCGCCGCGAAGACGGCGAAGGCATTGGCTTCGACGCTCGCGTTGAGGCCCACAACGCCGATGGAGGTGGTGTTGGTGGTGCCGATGATCTCACCCACCACGCCGAAACTTTGATTGGCGCGCGACACGCCGCGAACGCCGGCCGGCCCGGCGCCCGTGGAAGTGAGCGAGTTGGAGATGCCGTAAACGCCCACACCGATATCGGAATCGCTGCTCCCCTCAACGCCCCGGCCGCCGCCGGTGGTGGCGAAGGAGTATCCGCTGACACCTACGCCGTTGACGGCAGAGGCCACTTGTCCGAGAACGCCGATGGGCGTCCCGCTGGAAGAGGTTCCGACCCCCGAGACACCGACGCCGACGCCGCTGGTGGCTTCACCCCGGACGCCCGTCACGGCTTCAGAGGATGTGTTCTGAACGTACATGCCGTAGAGCGCCGTTCCGGTGAGCGCGTGAATGGGATACTCCGCGTTGATGATCCCGAAACCGACGTTGTCGCGGAAGTAGCCCCGACCCAGGAAATATCCACCGAATCCGTTGGGCTGATTAGTTTCGCCCCAGACGCCGTAGAAGCCGCCCTTGAAGACGCCGCCCCAACCGTTCGAGCTGTTGACCCGCCCGTAGGCGCCGACCGTGTTTCCGGAGGTCGCCGTGGACCAGCCGTACGAGCCGAACTGGCCGCCCTTGAAGAGGCCGGCGAAGCCCTGCGGGCTGTCGCACTGGCCGTAGACGCCGACGGTCTGGCCGGCGGGGTTCGTCGCCCAACCTAGCGAACCGTAACCCGTCGTGCTGTGCGACTGGCCGTACGTGCCGTAGGACACCCCGGCAGCGGACTGCGACCAGCCAATGAGGGCCGCGCCAGCCCCGCCGTTCTCCGCACGAACGGTGCCCAGGCCATTGCCGCCGATGACGTGGAGCGGCGCGAGCGGCGAGACGGTGCCAATGCCGACAGGGCCGTCGTTGTAATAAATGATGCCGCCGCCGCCGGTGATCCATTGGGCATGGGCCGAGCCCGCCACGAAAACAACGGCCGCCGCGGCAGTCAGGGCGGCTCTTCCAAACGATAATTTCCGCATGGTGCAAACTCCTTGGAAAGGATGCGACGGATCCCCCTCGCATCGACCGGACCATGCTATCAGGAGTCGGGAATCCGGGGAAGCTGATTTTCCAGGACGAGCTTTTCGCGCGAAAAGTCGGCGCGCAATCCGAACGCGCACGTTGGCCCCGTCTTGCGCTGGGTCACCGGGTGAGGGGTCGGGACGCAAGAAAGGGCGGAACACGCGGCCAGGGTCCGCATATTCCGCCCTCGGGGTCTTCACGAAAGCCGATCCGGCGATCGGGCTTTTATGGACCGATATGAGCAACGCCGCCGATGGCCCGGATCTTCATCGGGAAGGAGATGGTGATCCTTTCGTTGTAGTTGCCGGCGCGGACATTGACCGTGGCGTTGTTGATCGACCCGTAACCCGCCTGCACGACGCGGTCGAAGGGCTCTGAGCTCGTGCCGCGGGGAGTGCCCCCGAAGCCAGCCTGGACCCGGACCGTGGGTTGTGGCTGTAGAAATTGTCCGATGAGCGGGAAGCCGAGTTGAAGGCGGCCGCAGGTCGTGGTTTGGGTGTTCCCGCCGCTGCAATTCACCGGGGTTCCACACGAAAGGACGCCGCGGACAGCGCCGTCCGCGCTGAAGAGCGGCGACCCGGAAGAGTCCGGCTCCACCCGGCCGTTGCCCGAGGAGATCAGGCAAGGATGTTGGGTGGATGGGTTGCAAGTCGTGCCGGCATCCAAGGGGGCGATGGTACCCGTGTTTAAGTTTTTGCTCATGAACGAGATTCGTTTGTGGCTGCCGTCGGGATGGTGGATTCCGTAGACATTCTCGAGGAAAGGGACGTCGTCGTTCCGCCACCCGGCGTACCGGACGTACCCGGGAACCTCCGGACGCAGCCCCAGGATCTGCCAGTCGGAGCCTGCATCGGCGTTCAGCCCGCAGTAGCCGCGAACTTGGTCGAGGGTTGCGGGGTTAGGCACGGCGCCGTTGCAAGAATTCGTCTCCCATCTCCAAATGGTCAAGAGTGAAGTGTGCTCGCCGGGTGTGTTGACGGAGCAATGCCGCGCGGGGGGCGAACACGGGCCGGAAGTTCGCGGGAATCTGCTACATCATCGCGCCCGAGCAGAAGAAGAAGTTCTCCGCGCTGCCGTAGCCGAGCACGGCCGCCCTCCCGGCGATGCGTTCGGCGGTCTCAATCCGTCGTTCCGCTTTGCCATCCATGTCTCCGATCGCTGGCTCTCCGCCTTCATGGGCCTTGCGCTCCGGCGCTACACGGAATCGCGCCATCGATGGTAACGGGTAACGAGGTGTGCTGCGCGGGTCTTCGGAAGCGAGAATGTGCCGACGAAGCCCCGGCTTGGGCATGCAGTAACGCTTACGCCTTGTGAGCGGTCCCGCCGCTCGCCGTAGATAGTGTCGGCGATTGGGCCTGACATTATTTTGGTCGACTCGTCATCCAGATGCTCACCGTCGTTGAAGGAGAAAGGGATTCCGCCATATCCTTCTCAAGCCACCGATTTAACCGCCTCGCTTCAGCGATCGTTTTCGCCCGGTCCGAATCGAGCAAGGGCCGCGCTGCACGAACGCCCCGCAGTCCCGGACCGGGTTTAACCCCGCCGCTTCAACCACCACCGGGTAATAGACGGCTGCACCCGCGCCCCCAGTGGGCGGTTCGTCCGCGCCAGCGTTCGGCACTGATCCAGAGGTGCCTCGGTCCAGCTGCAAGAGCCGCCCGGTCGGTGGGGCCGATACGCCCGGCCCCACGTACTGGGCTTCACCGGCCTCTCCGTGCCCCGGGAATCAACCGTATTTGAATCTTCCAAGCTGGGTGCCCTAAGCAGCTGCTGGCGACCCGCGGAGCTTCAACGCCTTAGGCTTCATGTCCCGCACCAGCCGAGCCCGTGGTTTCGCCCGCGCGAGGATTGCCATAGTCTGACCGAATGAACCCCACTCCCCCCGCGGATCCGTCCGATCCCGCAGCATCGGCATCCGGTCGTTTCACTCCTGCGCTCAAGCCGATGTTGCCCCGGAGGGTTTACGTTGCGCACCTCGTTGAAGCCTTCACGCTCGGGTCGCTCCTCATCGCGTGCTCGCTTGCGCTCGGAACCATCGGATACCGCCACCTTGAACACCTTCGCTGGATCGACGCCGTCTACAGCGCATCGATGATCCTCACCGGCATGGGTCCGGCGACACCCCCGGCGACCAGCGGTGGAAAACTCTTCGCCACCTGTTACGCGCTCTACTCGGGAGTCGTATTCCTCTCCGCCGTGGCCCTCATGATCACGCCCGTCTTCCGTCGCATCGTTCATCGCTTGCATCTCGACATGCACGAACAAGGCGACAATCAGACCCCACAAGCCCCACCAAACTGACCGTCGTCACCATCCGCCTTCCATGAATTCAACCACCGACGCCGAACTCGTGACCCGACTCAACGCCGGTGATGCGTCCGCCTTCGCTGCGCTCTACGAACACCACAAAGATTGAACCTTCCGCATCGCCCTCCGCTTCTGCGAAAACTCCACCGACGCCGCGGAGATCGTCCAGGAGGTTTTCCTGCGTTGGCTCCGCCAGTTCCCAGGCTTCCAACCCCGTGCTCGCCTAACCACCCGCATCGGCGACGCCGACCACCTCACCCCGCGCATGTTGTAGTGCGGGCATCCTGCCCGCTCCGGCCCACTCCGGCTTGTAGTGCGGGCATCCTGCCCGCTCCGGTGCGGGCACCTGCCGTGTGTGACCACGGATGAGGGCAGTTGACGGTTTTTGCAGCGAGTTCTCCGTTGTGCGGATCATGACCTGTTCTCAGTCGATCGCCCACTGGTACCCGCACGATTGGACGATGATTGTCCGCTCGGCAATTGCCCCAAACTATGGACACACCCACTTGGCCCTACCCCGTCAGTGAACCGGCCAACGGCCGCCCCCGCATCCAGCGTTCCAGCGTGACCCTGCCAAACGCGAAGGTGGTCAACCTGGGTTACGGCGCTTCGGCATCCATCGCCGACGACCTCACCCGCGTGAACACGCTTCCACTCTCCTCGGTGAAACTGGCGAACTACACCTACACCGGCATGACCCAACTGGCATCCACCCGCCTCCCGGCCACGGGCTTGGGCCGCAGCGTGTACCTCAAACGCGTGACTCCGGACCATTGGATACGGTTCGACTGACAAAATCCAGCGCTCCGCGGCCGAGCCCCGCAACCGAGTCGATTCCCAGCAAATCAACCAAGGATTCTCCATGTCAACACTCGACCGCTCCGCCCCGCTGGCTGACACACCGGAACTGCGCACGCAGATCGCCCTCATCGAGCAGGCCATCCGCACATCGCTCGAACTCAAGGCCGACGCCCCGATCGACGCCATCCAGCGCGCGAGCGCCGAGCATCTAAATCTCTGCGACGAGCTGATCACTGACGCGGGTGCTGCGTGGCTCGCTCACGAGGGCACCGGCCTCAAGGCCCTCACCACGCTGAACCTCGGCAAAACCCAGGTGACGGACGCGGGAGTGGCAGCCCTGGCGGCCCCAGACACCGGCCTCAAGGCCCTCACCACGCTGGGCCTCGAAAGCACGCAGGTGACGGACGCGGGCGTGAAGGCCCTGGCGGCTCAAGACACCGGCCTCAAGGCCCTTATGGGGCTGGGCCTCATGGCCACAGCGTTAACCGACGCGGGCGTGGCAGCCTTGGCGGCCCAAGACACCGGCCTCAAGGCCCTCACCATGCTATGGCTCAACAGCACCCAAGTGACGGACTCGGGCGTGGCAGCCTTGGCGGCCCAAGACACCGGCCTTAAGGCCCTCACCATGCTGTGGCTCAACAGCACCCAGGTGACGGACTCGGGCGTGAAGGCCCTGGCGGCCCAGGACACCGGCCTCAAGGCCCTCACCACGCTGGACCTCCGCGGCACCCAGGTGACGGACGCGGGCCTGAAGGCCCTGGCGGCCCAAGACACCGGCCTCAAGGCCCTCACCACGCTGGACCTCCGCAAAACCCAAGTGACGGACGCAGGCGCGGCGGCGCTCCAGCAACGATTCCAAGGTATAGAGATCTACCGATAAGCCGCGATTGTCGCCGTGTACACATCGTGTGGCGCAGTCGCCGTGGGGGCATCTTGCCCGCGCCGAGGTGTGCCCAAAGTTCCGCGCAGTCGCAGTGCGGGCATCCTGCCCGCGCTCCCCTCCCGCCGCCGCACCCGCTTCGCCCCAGTTGCGCCCGCCAACCCAGAATCACCAACCGCCCTTCGCCATTCGTGGGCGTGGGCCTCCGCAGCGTCATCCTCGCCAACCGCCACCCTCAGCAGCCA
>CAZJXA010000013.1:0-29235 GCA_964549785.1 uncultured Phycisphaeraceae bacterium
GGTCCGGGAGTGGGGACCGGGACCAAGATTTCCACGAGGCTTCCTGGGGCCTTAGGAGAAAACTGGGATACTCGCATGTTTGGGAGGTTAGTCCCGGTGAGGGGGGTCAAATGTGCGTTTGTGGGGGAAACGCACAATCTGAGAAGGCGATCGGTCGTTATGTTCTAATGTTATCGGACTTCTTGGATCAGCATCCGGCCTCGAACGCCGTAAAGAACCCGGTCACGTCGTCGGAGTCGGTGTCACCGTCCGCATCGAAGTCGGCTTCACCGCTCTCGAAGCCTTGGAAGAACGCGGCGATGTCATCGGAATCGACGTCATCGTCACCGTCCCAATCGGCGGGACAGTCGGTGGGGGGGTTGGTGCAGAGGACACCGGAGACGATGAACTCGTCGACGGCGGCTTCGACCAGGGAACCGGTGGCGAGATCGGCGGCGGTGAATCTGACCCGCATCTGATTGGTGCGGGCGAGGCCGGCCAGCGAGGAGAACGCAATCTCGCGGGCGATCCAGCCGCCGGTGTTATCGAAACCCGGACCGACGGTTTCTACGTTTTGCCAAGTGGAGCCATTGTTGCTGGAGATTTCGACGACGAAGGTGTCGGCGGCGGGTGCACCGCCGCGGGTGTTGTCGTACCAGCGGGAGTAGGCGAGAGTTCCGGCGGTGGAACCCGCGAGGTCAAAGGTGGGGCTTGTGAGGATGGTGGTGCCGGCGTCAACGTCGTTTTCACCGAGCCCGCCACCCGGGGTGCCCTGACCGGTGAAGTAGCAGAGGGTGCCGGGGTTTGAAACATCGTTCTCGGGCTGGGCGGCGGTGCCAATGGGGTCGGCGCGGGTCCAAAGCCCGCTGGTGGCGGTTCCTGAAGTAGTCCAACCGAGGTTGGTCTCGAAGGCATCGGCGAAGAGGGTTGACGGGGAGCCAACGACGGCGCTGTAGAAGTTAGAGCCGTTGGGAGCGCCCGCGGGGCTGGTGAGGGCTCCGGTGATGGAGGCTTGGGCGCTCAGGTAGAAGTTGGGGTTGGCGTTACACGCGAAGGCGGGGAGCGTGGCCCGGTAGAGGTTGCCGGAAACAGATGTGAGCGGCACGCCCGTGTAGGTCACCTCGCCCTGAACGCGGTAAAAGAGCGTGGGCGAGTTTGCAACCACGGTCTGTCCGACGGCGTTGATGAGGACATCGAACGTGGTGGGGACGCCCGGAGCAAGCAACGCGGGGGGACCGCCGGGGATTTGGATCGCGAAGGTCTGGTTGTCGAAGGCGATCGTGAGGGTGTACAACTGGGATTGCGCGGTCGAGCCGGTTTCAAACACGCGGATGAAAAAATTGCCGGCGGTGGGGATGGGGACGCCCGAAGCGACCTCGGGCTGGCCCGCGGGGGCGGTGTCGGCGGTGGCCAGCACGGTGGTTCCGTCGACCCCGATGATTTGGACCGCCAGGTTGCTGGATGCGCGGCTGTCGGTCAGGTTGCCCGAGCAGCAACTACCGCTCTGCCCGGAGCAGGCTTGGGCGGAATCATCGTAACTGAGGCCGATGGGCGTGACGGTGACGGTGGCGCCGCCGGGCGCGGCGACGGTGAAGCGGGTGTAATCGGATTCGCCGTCGCCATCGATCGAGAGCGTCGAACCGAAGGGAAGGGCGGGAGCCGGGACGGAGCCGAACGTCTGGGGGGCGCCGGGCGAGATGGTGCCAACATTGATGGCGGTGGCGGAGGTGTTGTCGGGCTCGTTGATATCGCCGTAGAGGCGCTGGGAATGACGGACTTCATCGTGACGGGGACCGTCGTAGGCAGTCGAGATGAAGGGCTCCATGAGTTTGGTCTGCGCGATCGGGCAGACGTGCGCCATGCCCATGCCGTGGCCGTGTTCGTGGGAGAGCACGTTGCGGAGGCGGAGCGAATTGGTGCCGGTGTTCGAGTAGAAACTATCGGCGGTGTCGATGACCATGTCGCCGGTGTTGGGGAAGTAGTTGAAGGCGAGAATACCGCTGTTGCCGTCGATGGGGTGCCCGGCCATGCGGCAATCGCCGCGGACGCCTACGGCTCCGGGAGAGCCGGGGAAGGCGGCCCCGTCGTCGTTGGGCTCAAAGATGTAGGTGACGCCACACAACTGGCCCCAACGCTCAAAGACCGAGGCGTAGAGAGCTTGCCACTGGGCGGTGTTGCCGCCGTAGATGGGATTCAGCCGGGCGAAGAGGTCCGAGGGGGAATCGGCCTCGCCCGCGCCCCCGGGGATGTTGGTTCCGTCGGGGACAAATGAATAGCGGAGGGTGATGGGGGTGCCGGTGGAGCCTGTGGAACCGCCGGTGGTGTTCGACCATCGTCCGCCCGTCTGGTAGCGGCCGCCGAAGGGGGCTTCGTTGAGGCCGAAGACCGCCGCGCTGAAGGCGTGCATGGTGGCGTCGCTGGTGCCCTCGGCGAAACAGGCGGAGCGGGGGACGCGGGTGGCAGGATCCTCGGTGGCGAGGTTCGTGATCATTTGCTGATGGTCGGGTGAGAGGGCCGAAAACACGTGGGCCTCGATGAGCCGGGTAACGGAGGGGTGGGGCGAGGAGGAGCGTTCGGCGTATTCCGGAGCGTGCCGAGCCGGCGGAATCGAGGCGGACGCGAGCGGGGTGAGAAGGCTCACAAGCGATGCCGCCACAAACCCGACGTGCGGGCCGAAACACCTTCGGTGCATAACGAACACTCCGTTTTGACGAACCCTTCGAACTGCGGGACGTGGGACGGGTGATTGAAAGCCCGATGCCGAACACGTCCACCATCAACGGTCGAACCCCAACCATCCCAAACATCGGCCCGCGTCGAACCTGAAACCAGCGGGCCCAGTGATCTCAACAGATCGTCGGGCAAGCGGGTTACCCCGATTGGCGCGGCACGAGTGGCTGCAACGTGGCGGTACGCGGGGTTGGGACCGGAGGTTCCCGTCGGGTTTGGGGGGTTGCGGGGCTTTGGGACCGGAAGCAGGCGGGAGATTGGGGAGCGGAAAGGGCGCATTTTCGGCTGGTGGTGAAGTCCGATAATTAAAATCTCATGGTTGAGGGCTGTTTGGTTTCGCAAAAGTAAAAAATAATCTGATTTTCATTGAATTAGGGGTTGCGAGAAAGTGCAGGACCGGGTACATTTCCGGTTCGTGGTCCGGGAGACCGGAAGCACGAGAGACCAGACTGCTTGTTTGTGGATTCAACGTGGGTCCGTGAAAGGGCAGCCAAGACACCGCCGGTAAGAGAAGTCGTGCGTTTGGCACATCTCCTTTATCGGCTCACGTTAGGAGAGAGAGCATGTTGCGTATTTCTGCAGTCGCCGCTATCGCTATGTTTGCTGGTTCGGCCATGGCCGACGTCAGCGCCCTGGGCCTGTACTTCCCCTTCGACAGCAACAACACGACCGGCTGGTCGAACTCGATGGCCCGGAACGACGACGGGTCGTCGGCCCGGATCGACCTCGGTTTCGATTTCTGCTTCTACGAGACCGAACGCACGTCCGTGTTCATCAACAACAACGGCAACCTCACGTTCGGCGCGTCGTTCGGCGGGTTTACCCCGACGGGCTTCCCCAGCGGCCTGCAGATGATCGCCCCCTTCTGGGCCGACGTTGACACCCGCAACACCGCCGGCGCCAACACCAACCAAGTGTGGCACCAGTTCGTCGACCTCAACGGCGACCTCACGAACGACACCCTCGTCGTCACGTGGGACGCCGTCGGCGTGTTCCCCCTGAACAACTCCGAGTTCAACACCTTCCAGGTCGCCATCTCCGGCATCCGCAACGCCTTCGGCGGCCTCCCGACCGGCCCCGGCAACAACGCCATGTTCTCCTACGGCGACATGAACTGGACCGTCGGCAGTGCCTCGGGCGGCGCGGCGGCCACCGTCGGCATCAACAACGGTGACGGCTCCCGCTTCTCCCAGATCGGCCGCTTCGATCACGACGGCTTCGATTACGACGGCGAAGTCGGCAGCAACGACGGCGTTCAGTACCTGAACGGCCGCGACTACTTCTTCGATGCCTGCGAAGGGATCGTTCCCGCCCCCGCGACCCTCGCGCTCGTCGGCCTCGGTGGCCTCGTGGCCGGCCGTCGCCGCCGCAACTAAGACTTTTTCGGTCGTGCGTGATGCCCGACGAACCTCTGTTGATCGAGCCGCCCGGGCCAAACGCCCGGGCGGCTTCTTTTCTTGGGGACGGTTGCCCACCGGTCGCGGTTTACGGCAGTGCTCGCGTGAGACGATCGGAGCTGCCGAATGGTCGGTACGCCGATCCCGACCGGCCACCGGATGAAGCAGAGAAAATGGTCCCAAGGGGGCGGAAGCCGGACCGGGGACTGCGGCGGGATCGCGGGTCCCTATAGTTGCCAACTGCGGGTAATGGCCCACGGATTTCTTCCTAATCTCGGGAGTTTGCTGATGTTCACCTGCTCGCGCCTCGCATCGCTCTCGGTCCTGTCGCTTGTGCTGGCCGCGGGGCTTGGAGGGAATGCCTCGGCTCAGGACGCAATGAACGGCAGTGCTGCCAAGCCGGCGCCAACGCTCACCGTGGGGTCGGCCGCGCCCGAATTCAAGGTCGAGAAATTTCTGAAGGGAGCGCCGTTCAGCGGATTCGAGAAGGGCAAGATTTACGTCGTCGAGTTTTGGGCAACGTGGTGCGGGCCCTGCATCGCGAGCATGCCGCATATCTCGGAACTCCAGCGGGCGTTCGCAGACAAAGGCGTGACGATCG
Source organism: uncultured Phycisphaeraceae bacterium (assembly GCA_964549785.1). Classification (GTDB taxonomy): domain Bacteria; phylum Planctomycetota; class Phycisphaerae; order Phycisphaerales; family UBA1924; genus JBEIUO01. The sequence continues at coordinate 4,708 of CAZJXA010000013.1, forward strand.
TGGGGGTGAATATCTGGGAGGACCGGGAATATAACGACGCGACGATGGGTAAAGCCGTCGAGTTTGTGGCCAAGATGGGCGACAAGATGGCGTACACGGTGGCGTACGACGGGGCCGCCCGCTTCATGGACACGAACTGGATGAAGGCCGCGGGTCAGAACGGCATTCCCAGCGCGTTCCTGGTGGACGGGACCGGCACGATCGCGTGGATCGGCCACCCCGGGATGGGCGAACTGGATCTCGTTCTGGACGAGGTGACGGGCGGAACGTGGGACGCGGTCGAAGGGCCGAAGCGGCTGAAAGCGGGCAATCAGGCTTTCTTTGATGCCGCGAGCGCGTACGGCCGGGGCTTGGCGGAGGGCGAGAAAGCGTGGGCGGAGGCACTCGCGACGTACCCGAAACTGGGCAAAGGCCGGGAGGACGAAAAGTTCGCCGCGATGGTGGCTGGGAAGCACTACCCGGAGGCGTATGCGCTGGGCAACCAGATCATTGATGACGCCGTGAAGAATAAGAAGCCGGATGAGATCTCGTCTTTGCTGAACACGTTGCTCCGGGGGCGGGCCAAGCCCGAAGTGCTCGACAAGCCGTTCGTGACGCGGGCTGCCGAGGTCTCCTTTGGCATGTCAGATCAGTCGGCGGTCGGGACGCACGTCATGTTGGCGGCGGCCTATTACGCGGTCGGCGAGAACGACAAGGCCAAGGCCGCGGGTGATAAGGCGCTTGCCATCATCGAGCCGGAACGGCGCGAGGGGCTGATCAACTACCTGGGCACGCTGCGGGACAGCGCTCCCAAGTGAGAACGTCGGGGGCCGGTGTCCGGCGCGGCAAACCGCGCCGGCCTGACAGGGCGGTGTAGCGCGGGTGTGTCGGGCGTGCCGCCCCGGGTTTTCCCAGGGGTTGCCGGATCCTCGGAATTGGGGCATCCCCTGAATCGGGGTACTTCCTTGATTGGCGGGTTTTGATCGCCGATGACTAGGCACGGTTTTACCACCGGTCCCGCACGGCCATTTCAGCGACTTCCCGGATCAATCATGCGCCTGACGCTTCTGGACAAAGTACTCGCGTGCCCGGGCTTGCCGACCCTGCCGAGGGTCGCGATGCAGGTGCTTGATCTGACGCGGGATCCTCAGGTTACGATCGCCAGGATCGCGGCGGCGGTGCAGAACGACCCGGCCTTGTCGACGAAGGTTTTGAAGACTGTCAACTCGAGTTATTACGGCCTGACGACCCCGTGCCCTTCCATCGGGCGGGCGACCAGCTTGCTGGGGTTGAACACGGTGAAGTCGATCGTGCTGGGGTTCAGCGTCGTGGACACGACCAAGGGCATCGCGAACGAAGACTCGTTCGATCTTTCCGCGTACTGGCGTCGGGCGGTCTTTGGTGCGTCCGGGGCGCGTGCGATCGCGCTGCAGAGCAATCGGTGCGACCCCGAAGAGGCGTTTCTGGGGGCGCTGCTGCAGGACATCGGGATGCTGGCGGCGTTTGTGGCCCTCAAAGAGCAGTATTCTCAGGTAATTCTGGGTGCCGGGCCCGACCATGACGAGACGCCCCGGGCGGAACACGCCGCGCTGGGGTTTGACCATGCGTCTGTGGGCGGGCAACTGGCCGATCAATGGCGGCTCCCGCCGCAACTGGTGGAGTGCATCGCGAAGCATCACGCCCCCGAGACCTGCAACCCGTTGTACGAGGGGATCGTCCGGTGTGTGGCGATGGGGGGCACTGCGGCGTCAGCGCTCACCTTGGCGGACCCCAAGAAGAAGCTGGGCCAGTTCATCGTCCGCGGACGCGAGTGGTTCTCGATCGATCAGGCCAGGTCGCGGGAATTACTGCTGCAGATCGCGAAGGGGGCGGCGGAAATCTCCAAGTTTCTGGATGTCAAGACCGGGCAGGCGCCGGATGTCGCGGCGATCCTCGCCGAGGCCCACGACCAGATGATCGCGACGCAGGAGGCGATTCAGCAGGAATCGCTGGAGCTCCGCCGGAGCAACAGCGAACTGTCGCTGAAGACCGTCACGGACGCACTGACCGGGGCGTTCAACCGGTCGTACTTTGACCTCCAACTGAAAACACTGTCGGACGAGGCGACCGTCGGGGGTACAGCCTTTGGCGTGTGCTTCATAGACGCCGACAGATTCAAAGGCGTGAACGACACGCACGGGCATCAAGCCGGGGACGCGGTGCTGATCGAACTCGCGCGACGGTTCAAGGAAACCGTCGGCGACGCGGGGAGGGTGTGCCGGTACGGCGGTGAAGAATTCGCGGTCATCCTTCCACACCTTGATCTCCAGCAAACCGCGGCGATCGGTGAGCGCCTGCGGGCGGCGATCGAGCTCGCTCCCTTCAGCCTGCACGGAACCGGGGCGAAGGCGGACTCGCTGCCCGTGACGATCAGCGTCGGGGCGTCGGCACGCGAACCCGGGGGGAGCGCCGGACCCGAGCAACTGGTTCGCCAGGCGGATCAGGCGGTGTACGAAGCCAAGAAGACCGGTCGTAACCGCGTCTGCACGCACGACGGAGCCGTGATGGCCGCGTTCAGCGCGGGCGCGACGCTCGCGACCGGCGCGGTCCATAGCACGGGCGCTGCGGTCGTTCCTGACACCCCATCGGCGACGCTCCACGCGCGTGAGGCGATCGTGAATTCCACGGCGCCGACGCCGGGGCGAAAGCCGACGACGAGCGTTTCGCGGACACCGACCGCACCCGCGGCCTTAATGGCACCGCCGCTTGCGCTCGTGGTGGACGACGACCCTCTGGCGCGCACGCTGATCCAGGTGATGCTCACGAGACACGCGGGGATGAGCACGGGGTTCGCCGTTTCGGGCGAAGAAGCGACCGCGAAGTTGCAGCAATGGGCCTCCGAGGGGGGTGTGCCCCGGCTGGTGATCGTCGACCTTCGCCTGCCCGGCATCAGCGGGATCGCCCTCATCAAGTGGATGAAGTCGGTGCGGGAACTGGCGAATGTTCCGGTGGTGGTATGCTCTGGGAACGACTCCGCCACCCTTCGGGCCGGGTGCGCTGCGGCGGGCGCGTTGCTCTTCGTTGAGAAGAGCGATTTCTGCACCAACGCGGAGACGTGGATCGCGCGGATCCTTTCGAGCGCGCAACTCTCACGGGCGGCGTGACCCTGGTTGCGAGCGATCACACGTCGATGCGTTTGACCTCGAGGGCGTGTTCTTCGATGAAGCGTCGGCGGGGCTCGACTTCCTCACCCATCAGGATGGTGAAGAGGAGATCCGCCTGACTGCCCATGTCCCACGTCACCTTCATGAGGGTGCGCTTGGCGGGGTCCATCGTGGTTTCCCACAACTGAGAGGCGTTCATCTCGCCGAGACCCTTGAACCGGCCGATCTCGATGCCGCGGCGACCGATCTGCTTGAGGGTTTCGAGAATCGCGAGCAGGTTCGGGGCTTCGACGGTCCTGGAGAGACTCGCGGCGGCCTTCTTGGTGCCGGTTTCCACGCCCTCATCTTCAGGATCGACAGGGGCTTCGGACGCGAGCGCGGCCGCAGCGGCGGAGTTGAGAGTCCAGGCGAACATGCACGGCTGGACTTCGCCGGTGACCGCTTCTTTGGCCTGGGCCGAGACGGTGTGGTGTGAAACCGGGATGCCGAAGTCTTCGAGGTCGGCGAAGATCTTCTCGAGTTCACGGTTCTCGTGGAGTTCGCGGATGGTGGCCGCGGTCATCAGGGATTCCGCGGATTCGTTGGAGGGGGCGGTTGAATCCGCGAGCCGCAGGCCTTTGGACTGAACGAGATCCAAGGCTTGATGCTCGGACCAAGCCCAGGCGTCGCCGCCCCGCCAAGTGATGCGGTGGCTGGGCAATCGGTTCCGATTCTCGGGATCGGAGGCCCGCATGGCGACGAGGGAGGCGAACTTGACGCCGCGGCGTTCGGCGATCTCGACGAGTTCGTGCAGGCGGCGGAGGGATTGGACGGCTCGGCGGGCGAAATCTCCCTCGATGCGACGGAGTTCGCGGGCTTCGCCGCCGCGATCGGTGAGGCCCGAGAGGTCTCGCACTACGAGGGAGGCGCCTTCGAGCGCGGTGCCTGTAAGAGCGTCTTCGAGCGATCGTTCGTTGAGGACATAGACGGACTTCTTGTTCTTGCCGGTGCCCCGGGTGGTTTTGTAGAGCGGGGGCTGGGCGACGTAGAGATGGCCGCGGCGGATGAGTTCGGGCATCTGCCGGAAAAAGAAGGTGAGCAGGAGGGTGCGGATGTGGCTGCCGTCGACGTCGGCGTCGGTCATGATGATGACCTTGCCGTAACGGAGTTTAGAGATGTCGATCTCGGCCCCGATGCCGATGCGGAGGACGGCGATCAGGACTCGGATTTCCTCGAAGCCGAGCATCTTCGAGAGGTTGGCCTTCTCGACGTTAAGGATCTTGCCCTTGAGGGGGAGGATGGCCTGGGTTTCGACGTCGCGGCCCTGGGTGGCGGAACCGCCTGCGGACTCACCTTCGACGATGTACAACTCCGACTCATCGACGTTGCGGGTTTTGCAATCGCGGAGTTTGTGGGGCATGGAGCCGCCGTCGAGGGAGCTCTTGCGGTGGACGAGTTCCTTGGCTTTGCGGGCGGCTTCGGCGGCCTCGGCCGCGAGGATGCCCTTCATGATGAGCCGCTTGGCCTCGGCGGGGTGTTCCTCGAGCCAGCGCTCGAGGCCCTCGGCGACGGCGCCCGCGACGAAACTCTCGACCTCGGGGTTCAACAGTTTTTCCTTGGGCTGGTTGTTGAAGGCGGGGTTCGGGAGTTTGACGCTGACGATCGCGACGAGCCCCTCGCGCAGGTTGTCGCCCGAGGGCACCGCGTCTTTCTCCTTGAGCAAACCCGACTTGCGGGCGTAGCCGTTGAGGGCGCGGGTGAGGGAGACCTTGAAGCCCTGGGCGTGCGTGCCCCCGTCCACGTTGTTGATGTTGTTCGCGAACGAGAGCAGCGATTCGTTGTACCCGTTGTGGTACTGCATCGCGATCTCGCAGACGAGGTTGTTGGGAGCATCCTCTCGTCGGAAATACAGCGGCGAAGCCACCGCGGTTTTTCCCGTCATCATCTGCGAGACGTATTCGGGGAGCCCCTTGACCGCGCGAAAGGTTTCGCCCCGGACGCGGCCGTCGGCGCCGACGCGCTCGTCGACGAAACGGAGGGTGACGCCCGGGTTGAGGTACGAGAGTTCCCGGAGGCGGTTGGAGAGCGTCTCAAAGTTGAAGGTGGTGTCGGGGAAAATGGTCGGATCGGGCCGGAAGGTGACGGTGGTGCCACGCTTGCGGGCGGCGTTCTCGGGGACCTCGCCGACATGCTCGACGGGCGACGTCACCCGGCCGCGCTCGAACCCGATGGCGTGGATTTTTCCGTCGCGATAGACCTCGCAATCGAGGTATTCGCTGAGGGCGTTTACACACGACACACCGACACCGTGAAGCCCGCCGGACACTTTGTAGGCGGAGCCTTCCTGCTGGAACTTGCCGCCCGCGTGCAGCTTGGTGAGCACGACCTCGATCGCGGGACGACCGTTCAGGCCGGGGTCTTCGTGCTTGATGGGTTCTACAGGGATGCCACGGCCGTCGTCGACGACGCGGCAGGAGCCATCGGGCTGGATGGTCACCGAGACTTCGGTCGCGTGGCCCGCCATGGCTTCGTCGATGGAGTTATCGACGACTTCATACACCATGTGGTGGAGGGCATTAAGGCCGGTGCCGCCGATGTACATTCCGGGCCGCTTGCGGACGGCGTCGAGGCCCTCGAGGACTTGGATCTGCTCGGCGCCGTACGCGGTTTCAACCTGACCGATCGTGCTTTGCGGCGCGACCGGAACGGATGGAGCGGCTATCGGATGCGCTCGCGCATCCGAACCTGGCAAAACGTCGGCTTCCGGCATCGGCATGTGCCCTTCTGGACTATCCGTGGGAGCGATGGTTCTATCGGTTAGGGTCTGGAGGGCGAAAAATGTTCCGGCAGACCATGCCTCGCCGGCCGGAATTGGGCCGGCTCGAAGCATGCGAGATGGTAGGGGGAACGGGCCTCACAATCGCCCTTCGGACTGTGAAAAACGCAATAGATCTCGCTGATCGCGGGGCCATGCCGAGCATTGTTTTGTGGGTGGATCGAGGGCAAAAGCGAGCACCGCTTCCCGACCGCACCGCACCCGAACGTTATGCTATCACAATCCGAACAAATCTGCTTTGCATCGGATCTGTATGGAAGCGGAATGTGGAGGCTGGCGAGCGTGCCGCCGGTCGTCAATCGTCGAAGAACTCGGCCGCGTCGTCCGACAGAGCATCGATATCCACCGCCGTGCTGTTGGCGTCTTCCAGGAGCGATTCGCCCTCGACGGGCTTGGTCGCTTTGTTGCGTCGGCTGAAGGGCTGCTCTTTGCCCTTGATGCCTTTTCCAAGCCGGCGCGGGCCGGCGCTTTCGCTGGAGCCGTCGGCTACGCTGAGATCGTCCTCGCGTTGGCGGCGCTCCCGGATCACGATTCGGATCGGGACTTCGGTGAAGGGAAGTTCTTCTCTGAAACGGTTCATCAAGAACCGGAGGTAGTTGGAAGTGAAGAGGTCCGGGTGATTGACGACCATGGTGATGGTGGGGGGGGCGATTCCGGTCTGGGCGACGTAATAGACCTTGGCCATGGTGCCGACGGTGTCGGTGGGGCCTCGGGTTTCGAGGATGCCGCGGATCAGCCGGTTGAGTTTGCCGGTGGTCACGCGTTCGTAGGCCTGGGCCTTGAGTTCGAACGCGAGCCGCATGGTGTCGGTGACGTTTCGGCCCGATTGGCCGGAGATAAAGGCGATGGGGGCGATGGCGAGGCCTTTGAGTTCGCCGCGGATATAGGTTTCGAAGCGCTCGACCGTAACCTTGCGTCCGTGGTCGTCGGTGCGGCCCTCGACGGCGTCCCACTTGTTGACGACGATGATCGCGGGCTTGTAGCTCTTTGCGACCAATTGGGCGAGGTGCTCATCGACCTGCGAGAGTTTATCGGTGGCGTCGATCATCATGAGGATGACCTCGGCGCGGTCGATGGATTTCTGCACGCGGTCGAAGGCGTAATGCTCGATCATGCTCTGGAAGCTGCGTTTGCGGCGCAGGCCGGCGGTGTCGATCGCGATCATGCTCTTGCCGTCGAACTCGAAGCGGACGTCGACGGCGTCGCGGGTGGTTCCGGCGATCTCGGAGACGATCATCCGGGGTTCGCCGGCGAGGGTGTTGACGAGAGTGCTCTTGCCGGCGTTGCGTTTGCCGACGATCGCGACCATCAGGTCGGCGGCGGCCGCGGCGGTGTCTTCCTTCACCGTCTCGGGCATCATGTCGAAGATGGCGTCCATGAACTCGCGTCGAAAGTAGTTGGATTTGGCGGAGCACATGAGGGGCTCGCCGAAGCCCAGCGAGGCGAGGTCGGCGGCGTGCAATTCCCATTTGGGGCCGTCGGTCTTGGTCGCGACGATCCGAACCGGCGGGGTTTTTCGACGGGCCCGCTCGGCCTTGTTGGCGGGCTTTTTGCCGTCGCGCTTGGCCCCGTACGCGCCCTCGCGGAGGAGTGTTGCGATCTCGCGGTCGAAGGGTGTCACGCCGGTCTGGACATCGACGGCGAAGAGGATGAGGTCGGCGTCATCGACGGCCCGGGCGATCTGGTCCTCGATCGAGCCGGTGAGTTTCGCCAAGTCGGAGCCGATCTCGTCGTAGCGGCCGCCCTCGGCGACATAGACGCCGAACCCGCCGGTATCGACGAATTCGACCGTTTTCGGGGTGACGTGCTTGTAGGGTCCGGGAACATCCACAATCGCCGAAACGCGGTCGCGCGTCACCCCGGGCGTCGGGTCCACGATGGAGACCTTCTCACCGGCGATCATATTCATGAGCGAACTTTTGCCCGCGTTGGGGCGTCCGACGATTGCAATTCTTGGCAGTGGCATGGAAGGGCAATGGTAGGGACGAAACGCGAAGTCAGGGGGCGGCCCTTGCAAAGAAGGTGACGCCTTGGGGCGGATGAAAAAACCCGCCCGACTCGTGCGGCCTTGCGGCGGGCCATCGAGTCGGGCGGGAGAGGGGGTAAAACGTTGATACTGAAGAACCGCCGCGGGGCGGCTTTTTAGCAGCCTCGTTCCCAGTGAACGAAGAAGGTCGCGATGTCGTCGGAATCGCTGGAGCCGTTTCCGTCGGCGTCGGCATTGCCGAGATCCCAGTCGACGAAGAAGCCGACAACGTCGTTGCTGTCCACCGAGGAATCGGTATTCCAATCGGCGGGGCACCCGGGCTCGCCGAAGTCGGTGAAGTAGACGTCGGGGAACCCGTTTTGGTCTTCGGCCACGAGGGCCGCCGTCGAGGAGTACGCGACGCTGCTGCCGTCGTCAGAGATCCGTCCGGCGTAACTTGAGTTCGCTCCCTCGGAACCACCGGTGCGGACGCTGACGCGACGCACCGTGCGGGCCGCGGGCTCATCAAACTCACCATCGCCGTCGGGGTCGCGGTCGTGGAGGAAGACGTCCGAACGGCGGTTGTTGTCTCCCGGAACGATGCCCGCCGCGGAACTGTTGAAGATGACGAAGCGGCCGTTGGACGAGATGGTGCCCGACTGAGAGATGCCGTCGATCTCGCCAAGATTTGAGGTCAGGCTGACACGGACCAGGGCATCGGCTTCCATATCCCGCACAAAGACGTCGACCGAGTTGTTGAAATCGCCGCCCGCCATGTTGTTCGAGATGCTCTGCATGACCACATGGCGGCCGTTCGAGCTGATGCAGGGCCCCACGGTGGCCTCGGTCGAAAGCACTGCCGAGGCGGCGAGTTCGGCGCCGTTCCATGCCACGCTGACGCGATCGATCACGCCGGTGGCGATCGTATAGCGGAAGACGTCCGACGTCTGGTTGGTGTCGCCCGCCACCAGGTTCGTGGCGTTGCTTTGGAAGACGACGTGCGTCCCGTCGCGCGAGATGCTGGGAGCATTGGAAAGCCCACCCTCACCCGGACGGCCGTTGAGGCCGCGGCTGATGCACACGGTGGTGTTCGCCACGCGGTCACGGAGGAAAATGTCGGCGGTGCCGTTCAGATCGAACGAGACAAGATCCGAGGCTTCGCTCGTGAACGCGACGTACCGACCGTTACCGGAAATCGACGGCTGAGTCGATGCGCCGGTAAGAGTCGCGACCCCCAACAAGTTGCGGGAGATCAACTCGTTGCTGAACTGCCCCGGCTCATCAAAGACGCCGTCCAAGTCGGTGTCGCGGTTCCGAAGAACGATCTGGCGACCGCTCGTCGGGAGGGCGAACATCGCAACGGCGTCGGTGTCCCACACCACAAACTTGGCGTCGGGCGTGAAGTCCGGGCGGTAGTGGTTTCCGGCGGCATGAAGGCCCGCCGCCGTCGTGCTCAACCGAACGGTTGAGTCGACGTTGCGGTCTCTGATGAAAATGTCGGAACCGCCCAGGTCTCCCGGGACAAAGTTGTTCGCCGCGCTGGTGAAGACCAGCCAACGAGCATCGGCGCTCAACCGGCAATCGAGCGACCAATTATTTCCTTGACCCCCCGCCGTGCTGAGACTTTCGATTTCAGTGATCTGTCCGAACCCGATGGTCGGAAGAAGGAACCCCCCGAGGACGATTGCCCTCAAACCCCTGTGCATGTGAAAACTCCATTCGTGAACCCCTTCACGCGTCACGCGACTGTTTCGGATGGTCCGGAACAAACTCCCGCATGAAATTCGCAAACATTACCAGACTTATCATCCGTGCGGCAACCGGGGAACTACTAGAGATTATGATATTTTCATACTCGCTTCATCGTTTGGTGCAATTCCCTTGGGGTATGTACCTCAGGACGAGCGAAAACCGCGCTCTTGTTGATCCCGACGCCAAATTACCCTCGCCAAAACGGTTGCTTACGCTTGCGAAAGATGCCTCACGAGAAGGAAATGACCATCGACCTGACCGACTCCACCGGTGAAGTGTCGTTGTCAGACTTGCAGGGGCTGCGGCAGCAGATCGCGGCGGTGTTGCTGCACCTTGGCTTGGCCGGAACGCTGCGCGTTCGCGTGGTCGCGGACGTGGAAATGGCGGCCGCGCACGAGGAGTTCACCGGAGTTCCGGGCACGACCGACGTTCTGACCTTCGACATGAACGAAATGGAGGACGCGCGGCTCACCTTGGACGCCGATGTGCTGATTTGCGTCGATGAAGCCCGCCGGCAGGCGAACGATCGGGCCCACACCGTGCCAGAGGAACTTCTGTTGTATGTTGTCCACGGCGTGATGCACTGCCTTGGCCACACCGACGACACCGAGGAAGGATATCAGGCGATGCACGCGGCGGAGGATGCAGCGCTGGGCGCGACGGGCGTGGGCGCGCTGTTTGGGGAGCGCGGCGGATTTCGCCCCCACTAGTATGATAACTACTTTAATTGCATACAGTTACATCGGCTCCGGCGGGATGAACGGCGAGCCCCTCGTGGGTCTTTGCCGGTTCAACGGGCTAACGGGAGTGATACCAGTTTGAACGGCGGAGCATGGCTGGTTGTGGCGCTTTCGGCGCTGGGTGTTGGCGCCGTGTTTTCGGCGTTGTCCCAGTCCCTGCGGAACGCTTCGCGCCCGAGGCTGGAGGAACTCGCCGCCATCCGGAATATCCCATCGGCGACGCGCGGGATCGATCTGATTTTGGCGAATGTTGACGGCCACGCGGCGGCGATTGCGCTTCCCCGGATTGTGTGCAATTTGCTTGTGGCGGTGGGGGTTGTGATGTGGGTGACGGAGGCTCGTGGGCTGGCCGGGCCGACGTGGCTTGAGGGACTGATCGGGGTGCTGTTGTCGGCCCTGCTTCTGTGGATTTTCGGGGTGGTGGTCTCCCACGCGGTGGCCCGGCACGCGGCGGAGAGTACCGTCTACGCGTGGTCGCGTTTTCTGCGAATCGCGTACCTCGTTTCGGGTCCGTTGCGGTTTATCCCGGATGCGACCGACGAGGTCGTGAAGCGGCTTTCCGGACGCACCGATCTCGATGAGGTCGAACAGGTGCAACAAGATCTTCTGAGTGTGGTGGCGGAAGCGGAAGAGGACGGGACGGTCGATGAGGCCGAACGCGACATGATCGAGGCGATCGTGCGGTTCCGTGAGCGCACGGTCGCGCAGGTGATGACGCCCCGGACCGAGATGCGGGCGATGGAACTCACCGACAATCTGGGCAGGGTGACGGCCGCCATCCGGAAGATCGGGCACAGCCGAATCCCGGTGTATGAAGGCGATCTGGACCACATCGTCGGGATTTTCTACGTGAAGGACCTGATGAGGTGGCTGGCCGGGGACGGGAGCCCGCGGTCGGGCAAGGGTTTCGACCTCCGCGGTCTTGTCCGCAAGGCCCACTTTGTGCCGGAATCCAAGACCCTTCGGGAATTGCTGCGGGAACTGCTCCAGAAGCGGGTACACATCGCGATCGTGGCCGACGAGTATGGCGGCACGGCCGGGCTGGTCACGATCGAAGACATTGTCGAAGAAGTGTTCGGGGAGATCCAGGATGAATACGAGATACCGGGCGAGACCGATGCGGACGTGAAAGTTGATGTGGCCGCGAGCGCCGCGGAAGTGGATGCGCGGGGGTACATCACCCAGGTAAACGCGGATTTGGAAGCCATCGGCGTTGAGATTCCGGAAGGGGAGACGTACGACACGGTGGCGGGCTTTGTGACCGCTTCGCTGGGACATATCCCCATGGCGGGCGAGACGTTTCGGCAGGATGGTTTTCTCGTGACGGTGCTGGCGGCGGAGCCCACCCGCGTCACGCGGATACGGCTGGAGAAGGTGCCGGTGCTCGACGACGATTCACACGCGGTGGGTGACGAGTAAAGGATGCCGAATCCATTGCCCAACAGGTGATTCAGCTCCGGATGCCCGCGCGAACAAAACTTGATGGCGAACGGAAAGTTTCCCTTGCGGTTTGGAGCAATCCCGGGTAGCCTTTACGTGGGTGGCCGATGGTTGTGCGCTGGGCGTTTCGTGGGGACTGGAACACAACTGGAGAGTGACATCGGCCACCGACCGAAGACCGAACAAGTGATTTAACGAACGAGAGATAAAACAAGGGGTTTCTGATGCGTACGGGTGTTTTGAAGGCGGCGGGGTGTGTTGCGTTTCTGGCCGGGACGGCCGTCGGGCAGTCCACGTTGGAGGCTCCAATCGGCGAATTTCGCTCGGTCGCGATGGATACGGGGACTTGGGCCAATTCAACCGCGGCACCGGTTGTGGTCGCCGCGTTCCCTATCGAGGTAGCAGGGGCTTCGTGGCTGCGGGCATACGTGGATGAGGCTTCGTTGCCCGAGGGGAGCAGCGTCCGCTTCAGTTCGATGCTGGACGGCGAGGTTCAGGAACTCGATGGCAAGACGCTGGAGATGTGGAGCCTTTCTTCCGCGTACTTCAACGGTGGGACGCTGTTGGTCGAACTCATTGCCGGGCCCCACACGGCCGGCAACCGCATCACGATCAAGCGGATCGGAGTCGAGGTTGGCATCCGTCCGACGGGGTCACCCGGCCAGTGCGGGATTGTGGGCGGCGTCGATGATCGCACCCTTTCGAACGAGGCGTGGTCGGCCCGGCTGATGCCGGTGGGATGCACCGCTTCGATCTATTGCAACACCGGTGCCGGGATGGTGACGGCGGGTCACTGCTTGGACGGCCAGAGCGGGATGGTGATTCACTTCAACGTGCCGCCCAGCACGAGCGGGTGCGGCACGGTGGCACCGGCGGTGGCCGATCAGTTCCCGGTGATGCCCAACTGGCAGTTCGTCAACGGGGGAGTTGGCAACGACTGGGGTGTCATCACCACCGGCACGAACAGCCTTGGGCAGACTCCCTTTTCCCGTTACGGCACATTTCGCCCGATCAGTCCGATCGTGGGCGTCGTAGGCGCCTCCACCAACATCTGGGGGTACGGTGTGGATGACACCTGTGTCCGCAGCCAGGTTCAGCAGAACAGCGCCGGCTCGATCTTGAGGGTCCTGGGGACGCATTACGAGATTCTGGACGACGTGCGGGGCGGCAATTCGGGCTCCGGGTACATCAATTCCGACGGCACCATCATCGGCATCATTACCCATTGCCGCTTCGACGGCACCCTGAACCTTTCGCAACGAACCGACCTCCCGACGTTTGTCGCGGCCCGCAACCTGATGCACCCCAACTGCATCGAAGGGGCGGCTCCGTTCAACGACTCCTGCGGTTTCGCCAGCCCCATCGGTCCCGGGACCATCACCGGCAGCACCGCCGCCGCCACCAACGACGGCGCCGGCGCGTGCGGCAATTCCGCGAGTTCGAACGACGTGTGGTTCAGTTTCACGCCCCAGTGCGGCGGGACTTTTCGCCTCGATACCTGCGGCTCGGCCTTCGACACGGTGTTGAGCGTCCATAGCGCATGCGGCGGAGCCAGCCTGTTGTGCAACGACGACCACGCATCCGCGGGCGGTGCGGGCGGCTGCGCGAACGTCGGCGATTCGGCGATCGTCAGCACCTTTGAGGGCGGTACGACCTACCGGATCCGTGTCGCGGGCTTCGGGACCGAGTCGGGCAACTTCAATCTCAACCTCACCACGATCGCGACCGGGTCGGCGAACGACGCCTGTGGCGCGGCGACGATCGTGGGCAACGGGGTCTACGGCGGCAGCACGATCTGCGCGAGCAACGACGGGGCGGCCTGCGGCAATTCGTCCAGCAGCCGCGACGTCTGGTATTCCTACACCCCAACGTGCAGCGGACCCGCGGTTTTCGACACGCTCGCTTCTCCGGTGGGCTTCGACACCGTGCTCTCGCTGCACTCGGGTTGCCCGGGCACTTCGGCGAACCAGATCGCGTGTAACGACGACTTCACGGCCCAACCTGGCAATCTGCGGAGCCGCATCGCCCGGAATGTGGTGGGCGGAACCCGCTACCTCGTCCGGGTGGGCGGACACTCGAACTCGCAAGGTGTTTTCGCGCTCACCATCGCCGGACCGGTGTGCGCACCCACGTGCGCGTGGGACATTCCCAACGGCTGCACGTCGGACTTTGATGGGGACAGTGACTTTGATTCCGACGACGTGACCGGCTTCTTTACGGCTTGGGACGCTTCGAACCCGTGCGCGGATGCCGACGCCGACCAGGACACCGATTCAGACGACATTCAAGTCTTCTTTGCGGGCTGGAGCGCCGGGGGGTGCTAAAGGGGGGCATGGGGCGCTAGGCATTAGGCATTGGTAAAACATGACCTGGACGCCCTTCGCCGACGAAGGGCGTTTTTCTTATTCTCAGGGCCCGATGCCCGCTACCCCATCGCCAATGCCTTTTTTCCAAAGTTCCCTTGCGGATAAGGCCCGTACCGGGTAGTCTGTGGGGGTCGCACGAAGGCGAGCAGTGGCCTTTGGGCCTGTGCGGATGCGTTATCAATGGCGGTGGACCGTGGACGGGTGGACGTGGGAAGAATAAGGGGTTATCGATGCGAACAGGTATTATGACGGCGGCGGGTTGTGTGGCGTTCCTCGCCGGGACGGCTTTAGGCCAGTCCACTCTCCAGGCCCCGCTTGGGGAAATCCGCTCGCTGATCATCGACACCGGCTCGTGGGACAACCCAACGGGTGAGGCCGTGGTGGCTGCGGCGTTCCCGATCGAGGTCGAGGGTGCCTCCTGGCTCCGGGCGTACCTTGAAGAGGCTTCGCTGCCTGAGGGCAGCAGTGTCCGCTTCAGTTCGATGCTGGACGGTGAGGTGCAGCAGCTGGACGCCAAGACCCTCCGCATGTGGTCGCTTTCGTCCGCGTATTTCAACGGTGAGACGCTGCTGGTGGAACTGATCGCGGGGCCCAACACCTTCGGCAACCGCATCAAAGTCAAGCGGATCGGCGTCGAGGCCGGCATCCACCCCACCGGTTCTCCCGGCCAGTGCGGCATCGTCGGCGGCGTGGATGACCGAACCCTCTCGAACGAGACGTGGGCCGGGCGAATCATGCCGGTTGGTTGCACGGCATCGATCTACTGCAACAGCGGGTCCGGCTTGGTGACCGCCGGGCACTGCATCAACGGGGGTTCGGGGCTGGTGCTGCACTTCAACGTGCCGCCCAGCACGAGCGGGTGTGGCACGGTGGCGCCGCCCATCAATGATCAGTTCCCGATTCTTCCCGGGTTCCAGTCTGTCAACGGCGGGATCGGCAACGACTGGGGCGTGATGAACGCGGGCACCAACGGCCTTGGGCAGACGCCCTTCGTCCGGTACAACACGTTCCGGCCGATCAGCCCGGGGGTGGGCGTTGTGGGGGCCTCCACAAGCATGTTCGGCTACGGCGTGGACGATACCTGCGTCCGCAGCCAGGTGCAGCAAGTGAGCCCTGGTTCCATACGCACGGTGCTGCCCACCAATTACGAGATCTTTGACGACGTTCGGGGCGGCAACTCCGGCTCCGGGTACATCAATACCGACGGCACCATTATCGGCATCATCACCCACTGCCGCTTCGACGGCATAAACAACTACGCGCAGCGCACGGATCTTCCCGCCTTCGTCGCCGCCCGCAACACCATGCACCCCAACTGCATCGAGGGTCTGGCCCCTTTCAATGATTCGTGCGCTTCGGCCAGCCCGGTGGGGCCCGGCTCCACTCCCGGCAACACCGCCGCGGCGACGAATGACGGCGGGGCCTCGTGCGGCAATTCGCTGAGTTCCAACGACGTGTGGTACGCCTTTACGCCGCCCTGCGGCGGCAGTTTCCGCATTGACACCTGCGGCTCGGAGTTCGACACGGTGCTGAGCCTGCACACCGAGTGCGGCGGGCCCAGCATCATGTGCAACGACGACCACGCCGCGGGCGGTGGTCCGGGCGGGTGCGCGAATGCCGATGACTCGGCCCTGATCGCGAACTTGACGGGCGGCACGACCTACCGCATCCGCGTCGGCGGTTTTGGCACCGCTTCGGGTCGGTTCAATCTGAACCTCACCACGATCTTTACCGGCACCCCGAACGATTCGTGCACGATGGCGACGGTGGTCACCAACGGCTCGTACGCGGGTACCAACGTCTGCTCCACGAACGACGGGTCTGCGACCTGCGGCCAATCGAGTGCGGGGGCGGACGTGTGGTTCTCGTATCGCGCTCCGTGCAGCGGCGTCGCCGTCTTTGATACGCTGGCCTCGCCCCCGGGCTTCAATACGGTGCTCTCGCTGCATCGCGGCTGCCCGGGCTCGTCGTCCAACCAGGAAGGGTGCAACGACGACGTCCTGAATGGCAACGGCGAGCGTCGCAGCCGGATCACCAAGAACGTGATCTCGGGTCGGACGTACCGGATCCGTGTCGCGGGCAACGGCGGGGCTCAGGGGGCCTTTGTCCTGACCGTCAACGGTCCGTGCGGGGCCGAGTGCGACTGGGACGTCACGGGCGGCTGCCCCTCTGACTTTGATGGCGACAACGACTTTGACTCCGACGACGTGACCGGCTTCTTCGCCGCGTGGGATGCCTCGGACCCGTGCGCCGATGCCGACGACGACGACGATACCGACTCGGACGACATCCAGATCTTCTTTGCAGGCTGGAGCGCGGGATCTTGCTGACGCATCAGGCACTCGGCGCTTCGGACTGGGGACTGGGGTTCCTCAGGGGTTCGCGTAGTTCCTGTTTGCGTTCACGCGAAACCGTGTTGCGTCAGATTCTGACTCGGGCCGCAGTTTCCTGCGACTGTTTCATTCGGCGGGTTTTTCTTGGTGGGCGCCATTCGTCACTCACCCCGATTCGTACCTGTTCCTCTTGACACGTCGTGTATCCTGATCTCAGACGGCCCGATAGTGTGTTTCAACCGTTACCTGGCCGCGCGTTCTTTAAAAGGGGACGGCGCGGCGACCGCAGAATTAGGGAGATTTTTGTATGATTCGTTCCGCCTCTTGTGTTGCCGCGATCGCGGGGTTGGCCTGTGGTTTGGGGGGGCCGTCGAGTTCCGCCCAGACCCTTTCCGCTCAACAGATCGTGACCGGCCTTTCGCAGCCTCTGGACTTTGTGGCCCAGCCCGGGAGCCCGAATCGGATGTTCATTGTTGAGCAAACCGGCCGGATCCGCCTCTTTGACCTTTCGACCAACACATTGGGGGCGACGTTCCTCAACGCCGGGCCTGTAGGGTCGGGCGGTCTTGGTTTGACCGCCGCGAACGGGGAGCGGGGTTTGCTGGGACTCGCGCTCCACCCGAACTTCGCGACGAACGGCAACGTGTACATTTCGTACACCGACAACGGCGGCTCACTGATCGTCGCCCGGTACCGAGCCCAGGCACCGTTCGCGACCTCGAATTCCTATGACCCGGGCGTGCCCGCGGTGATCCTGCGGAACGTCGCCCATCCCACTTTCGCCAACCACAACGGTGGGCACCTCGAATTCGGCCCGGATGACAAACTCTATTGGGGCACGGGCGACGGCGGCAGCGGGAACGACCCCAGTGAGAATGCCCAGAACATCAACAGCCGCCTGGGCAAGATGCTTCGGCTTGATGTGGACAACATTGCGGGGAACTTTCGAGCGGTGGATAACCCGTCGGGCACCGTCGGCAGCCCGAACGCCGCGTGGAATGACGATATCTGGGCGATGGGACTTCGGAACCCGTGGCGGTTCAGTTTCGACCGCTCGACGGGCGACCTTTGGATCGCCGACGTAGGCCAAGACGCCTTCGAGGAAACTGATTTTCAGGCAGCCCTCACCGGCTCCAACATCAACGCGGTGGGTTCCCGCAACTACGGCTGGGACTGCGAGGAAGGCTTCGACCCGGCTCCTGCTGGCGACCGCAACTGCACGCTGCTCGGCACCTACACCGATCCGATTCACGTGGAAGGCCACGCGGCCGACGGGGCGTGCTCGATCACCGGGGGGTATGTGTATCGCGGGAGCGCGATCCCGAGCCTTCAGGGCCGGTTTATCTTCGCCGACTATTGCGGGAACTACGTCAAGAGTTTTCCGACGAACTCGTTCCCGGTGCCGCCGGCCTCGCGGGTGAGCCACACGGCCCAACTCGGGAACCCGACGGGGCTCGTCGCCTTTGGTGAAGACAACGACGGCGAACTGTATTTCATCTCGATCAACGGTTCGATCTCCAAGATCGTCCCCCCGGTGTGCGGCTGCCCATGCATTCTGACCCCTTCCGATATCCAGACTTTCGCGGACAACTTCCAGACCGATCAGGGTTGGGCGGCCACGGTGGCTGGCGCGACGGGGGGCGCCTGGCAGCGCGGAGTGCCCGTGAATGACCCCGGCTGGCTCTATGACCCCGCCGCGGACTCTGATGGTTCAGGAAACGCGTTTCTCACCCAGAACGGCGCGGGCAACACAGACGTGGACGGGGGGTCGGTGATTCTCACGAGTCCGGCGTTCAATTTCCTGACTGCGGGGGGCGGCAATTCCGGCGGCGACATCACGATCTGCTATGACTACTACAACTTCCTGACCAACGACGGTGAAGCCGCCGACGGGATCTTTGTCGAGATCTCCAGCAACGGCACCGCGGGCCCGTGGGTCCGCGTTGTCTCGCACACCGCGAGCCGGGGGCTTTTGTGGTCGCCGCACGCGATCACCCAGTCGCAACTGAGCGGGGCGGGCATCACGAACACCGCCAACATGCGTCTGCGTTTCATCGCGACCGACGCCGGCACCCAGTCGATCGTCGAATGCGGGATCGACAACTTCAAGATTTATCGCGAGATACCCATCGCCGACTGCAACGGCAACGGCGTCGCGGACGCCACCGACATCAGCAACGGCACCAGCGCCGATTGCAACAGCAACAGCATCCCCGACGAGTGCGACATCGTGGGGGGCCTGCTGGAAGACTTTGACGGCGGACCGGTAGGCGTGCGGGCCGATGGGGCTTCGTTCTTCAACACCTCGTGCGTCGGCTGCCACGGCCCCGAAGGCACCGGCGGAACCGGACCCAACATCCGCAACGACAACCGCGAAACCATCCGCCGCCGCCTGACGCTGGAAGTTGCCCACCCCGGCGGCGGCTTCCCCAGCACAACCCCGCAAACGTGGGCCGATCTTGAGGGATTCCTCGCCGATGGCGGGTCGAGGGGCCGCCCCGACCGTGTCGCCGACGTCTGCCAAGTGCTGCCCAACTGCGATAACGACGCCGACAACGACGGCAAGGAACTGGAACTTGGCACGCAGGTGGATGCGGACTACAACGGCATCCCGGACGACTGTGAAGGTTGCCCGGCCGACATCGATTCCGACGGCGACGTGGATTCCGACGATGTGGTCGTTTTCTTCCAGACCTGGGACATGGGCGAACAGGACTACGACGGCGACGGCGACACCGATTCCGACGACATCGCCGTGTTCTTTGGGAACTGGGACGGCGGCTGCTAAAAAGCGACGACCCGACGCCAAGAAGCCATGATTTGAACGAAGGACCGGGCACGCGAACGTGTGCCCGGTTTTTTTACACGCCTGCGGTAAGCCGTCGGAGGGCTCTATCTGCGACGATCTTCAGAATGTAGAAGACTCCCAAGAGCATCACGATCCCGATCGGGATCATCCACCACGGCTTGTCGTTGGCCTTTTCCGCCAGTTCTCCGCGAACGCGCGAGGCCAGGTACACGACCAGCGCCGTTCGGGGAAGCATCCCGAGCACTGTCCCTGTGAGATAGGTTGGCAACGGGACCTTCACACCGGCGAGCACGAGGTTCGTGACGGCGAAGGGCGAATTGGGCGGCAGCCGCACGAGCGTGACGATCCCCAGGCGTTTGAGGAAGGTGCCGCCCACCAGGGCATCCCGGACCGCAGACCATCGGGCGTTCTCACTCAGCAACTTCTCGACCCGGTCGCCCGAAGCCAAGCGCCCGCTGATGTACCCGATCAAGGAACCGGCCGCAAAGCCGAGCATCGCGAGCACGAGCCCGGGCCCGAAGCCGAACGCCCATCCGCCCAATGCGGCCGACGCGTACGTGGGGAGCAAGGCGAAGCCCGCGAGCACGGCGAACCCGAGCACATAGATGGCCTTTCCCTGGGCGCCGTGGCTTTGCAGCCAACGCCCGGCGAGGTCCATTTTCGCCAACAAAAGAAGGCCGCCCAAGGGCGGCAGTACCGAGGCGATCACGGCGAGGATTCCTGCGGGACCGAGGCGCCGAAAAAGCGCCATGCCCCGATCAAAGGCTCCGGGTGGCTTCGGATTGGTGGCGTTGCTGGTGGGGGCGCTGTTTGGGTCGCTCATGAGTGGGGGAGCGTATCAGAGCACCGATGCGACCAAGAGCGCTGCGAGGTACGCCAGCCCGCACATCCATCCGAGTTGCAGGAAGGCCCACTTGGCGCCCCCGGCCTCGCGGGCCGTCACCGCCAGCGTCGGTAGGCACTGCATCGCGAGAACGTAGTAGACCAGGAGCGACCAACTGACTTTTTGGGTGAAGACCGGCGTCACGCCGTCGTCGCGGGTGGCGGAAGCGATGGCCTTGGTCACGCCCTCGGCCTCCGGGTCCGATTCGCCCGCGACCACGACGGCCATCGTGGACACAAAGACCTCGCGGGCGGCGAAACTGGCGACGACGCCGACGCACAATCGCCAGTCATAATCCATCGGGCGGAAGATCGGTTCGATGAATCGCCCCAGGTCGGCGGCGTACGAATGTGAGGCGGCGTGTGACGCCTCGAGGTGGTCGGCTTGGGCCGAGATTTCGGCGGCGATGGTTTCGTCGGCGGCGTTCCCGGCCTCGGCCCGCAGCGCGGCAACCTCCGGGGGCGGTTCGACCCTCGGGAACGCGCTCAACCACCACAGCACGATGCAGATCGCCAGGATGTTGGTGCCGGCTTTCTTCAGGAACATCGCCGCGCGGTCGCCGGTGGTCAGGGCTGCGGTTCGCAGCGAGGGCAACTTGTACGTCGGGAGTTCCAGGGCCATCGGGCGGGTCGGTCCGCGGAGAATCGTGCGGCGGGCCACGAAAGCGCTCAGCATGGCGGCCAGCATCCCCAGCACATAGCAGCCGGTGAAGGCGAGGCTCTGGCGGAGGGGCGAATTTGGGAAAAGCAGCCCCGTCAGAAGCACATAGACCGGTATCCGGGCCGAGCAACTGGTGAAGGGGGCGACCAGGATCGTCGCGAGTCGATCGGAGCGGTCGGGGATGGCCCGGGCCGCCATGATGCCCGGGAGGGCGCACGCGTGCGATGAGAGCAGCGGCATAAACGCCAGGCCCGGCAGCCCGAATGGGCGGAGGATTCGGTCCATCACGAAGGCGGCGCGGGCCAGGTAGCCGGTGTCCTCCAGGAGCGATATCAGGAAGAAGAGCAGGCAGATCTGCGGTAGGAATATCACCGTGCCGCCGACGCCGCCGATGACGCCCGAGGCGAGGAAGTCGCGGAGAATCCCCTCGGGCAGAACCCGCTCGACCCAACCGGCGAGAGTGCCGAAGAGCGCCTCGATGAGGCCCATGGGGATCTGGGCGGCCGAAAAAATCACCCAGAAAAGCCCGGTCATCACGAGTGCGAAGACGAGGAGGCCCAGGACCGGATGGGTCACGACCCGGTCGATGCGATCGGTCTCGCTCCGCCGGCCGGGCGCGGGGGTCGCGGGACGCTGCCCGGCGGTGGCCTCCACGAACAACTCGTCGGCCCAGCGCTCCAATCCATCCTGCGTACCCGGCGGGGTCTCGCTCGCGATCCGGCAGTGCAACAGGCTTTCCCGCACGAGGGCCACGCTCTGGGCCGACTTCGCGCAGCACTCGACGACCTGACACCCGAGCCTCGCCGAGAGGGCCGCCGCATCGATGTGCAGGCCCCGCCGGCGGGCGAGGTCCATCATGTTGAGCACTACCACCATTGGCAAGCGCCGCCTTGTGGCCTCGCCCACGATGGTCAGGTTGCGGGCCAGATTGGTGGCGTCCACCACCACGCACACCGCGTCCGGGGCCACGGCCGGCTCGCCTTGGGGAGCCTGGGTTCCGGAGAGGACGTCGCGGCAGATTTTCGATTCACTCTGCGACAACTCCAGCGAGTAGACCCCGGGGAGATCGATGATTTCGATCCGCGAAGCGTCGCTCGATCTCAAAAAGCCGAGGCGGGCTTCCTGCGTGGTGCCCGGAAAATTGCTGGTCTTGTGGCGCAGCCCGCAGAGGGCGTTGAAGAGCGTGGTTTTCCCGGTGTTGGGGTTTCCCAAGAACGCGATGCGGAGCATGACCACGTCGTCCGCGACCGCCGCGTTCAACTGGCACCGACCACGCGTACCCGCTGGGCGAACGCGCGGGCGAGACCGATGCGGCACCAGCAGCCAGCCTCGGAGGCGCAGCCGGTTCCGTCGCCTCTGACCCCGGTGAGGACCTCGACGATGCAGGGTTCACCGGTCCGCTGAACGCGGACCAAGGCATCGGGGCGCAACCCCATCGCCCGCAGGAGGGAGGCATCGGCGGCGTCGAGTTCCATGTCACCGATTCGGGCGGATTGCCCGGCGGTGAGGTTGGCCAAACAACGGAAAGCTCGCCCGGGGGCGGCGGTGGGCGTCCCGCAAGGTGTGCAAGGGATATTCTCGGACGTTTCGTGGGCACTCATGGCGGTAAACATGCTAGGCGCAATTGAGAGCGTGTTGCAACATCGAAGTCTTGCGACGGGCTTTCTACCGGCCCGGCTCGACACTCTCGGCCCCGCCGGACGTGCTGGGCCCCAGACCGGTCCTGCCGCCCGCCTGACCTTTGGCTTGGCTGGTGGCGGAGGGGTCGATCGCCGCGTTGGGGTCGGCGGGAAAGATCATGCGGAAGGTCGCGCCTTTGCCCTCGGTGTTCTCAATCTCGATGCGTCCGCCGTGCTCTTCGCAGACCCGCTTGGCGACGGCCAGGCCGAGGCCGGTCCCCTTGATCCCCTTGGTCGTATTGAAGGGGATGAAGACCCATGGCATTTTTCCTTCGGGGACGCCGGGGCCGTTGTCGACGACCGAGATCTCGACTTCGGGCATCCGGGTGTGGGTCGTTGATTTTCCCGCGCGGGCCTCTTCCGGTTCGGGCGGCCGGTAGACCACGCGGACGGTCACAGCGCCAGTGACCTGATCGACGGCCTCGACGGCGTTGGTCATGAGGTTCATGATGGCCTGATGAACAAGCGATGGGTCCAACGGCACGGGGGGTAATTCGGGATCGATATCCAGGATCAGCGCGACCTCTTTGGAAGTGCAGGTGTCCTCCAGGAGGGCGGCACACTCCTCGACGATGGGGCCGAGGCGGGTGAGTTCGAGTTCCACGCGTCGTTGGCGTGAGAAGGCGAGCATGTTCATGGTCAGCCCGATGATGCGGTCGAGGTTGCGCTGCAGGATGCCCCAGCCGCCTTTGGCGAGTTTGAGGTCGTCCTTGCGGAGCCCCATCTCGACGACATCGGCCCCGCCGCGCAACCCCTGGAGGATGTTCTTGATCGAATGGCTGAGGGTCGCGACCGTCTCGCCGATCGCCGCGAGGCGCTCTGATTGTAACTTTTGCTGGTATAACTCGCTGTTGGAGAGCGCGAGGCCGGTGTGCTGGCCGATGGCGTTCATCAGCGCGAGTTGCTCGGCGGTGAAGGTGTAGTTAGCCATGGACGAATCGATGTAGATGGCTCCGAACGTGCGGTCGCGGAACCGGATGGGGGAGCAGATGGCCGAGCGGATGTGGAGGTGCTGCACGCTGTCACCCTTCGCGAAGCGAGGGTCGGTCATGGCGTTGGTGCTCAGCACGCCCTCGTTCTTGGTGACGGCGTGCTGGAGGATCGTCCGGCTCACCTTGATTTTCGCCTGCTCGGGGTCGAGGGGCGTCTCTCGATATCTGACAACCGCGGGGGAGAGTTCCGAGACGTTCATGGGACCGCCGGCAGGAGCCCCCGCGTGCGGGGTCGCGGCGAGCATCATGCAGCCGCGCTCGGGGTGGAACTCGGCGAAGATGAGGTCCAGCACGCCTTTGAGCAACTCTTGCCTCTCCACAAAGCGGGTTGTCAGCATCGTCGTCAGGCGATAGATCACGCGGAGGTGATCGACGGCTGCGGCCCGGGGCTCGGGCTCGCTGAGGATGATCGAGTCGTCGTTGCTGCCGGTAAAGACATTGAGCGGCTGACTGGGAATCGTGCGCTCGATGGTCGCGTCCACCTGCCGCTTGCCGACCACCGAGACGATGTCGGGGTCGCGAACGTCGGTCTGGCCGAAGACAAAGAGCGATTGGCCCACCCGGATCTGATCCCCCGGACGCAACCGCTGCCGATCGGCCAGCCTCACGCCGTTCACATACGTCCCGTTTTGGCTTTGCAGATCACGGATGTACCACAGCCCCTCGTCGGGCGTCAACTCCGCGTGCCGCCGACTGATGGCGTTGTCGGAAATCGGGAGGGCCTCGCTCGAGCGGCCCAATAACTGCGGCTCGTGTTCCGGCAGTTCGTAGCGGCGACCTTTATCCGGACCTTGAATAACCGAGAGGATGAGCACGGGGGAATGGTACGAAGCGATGGAAGCGACGGACGCGACGGACGCGATGGAAGCGATGGAAGCGATGGGAGCGGACTTGGTTGCCGCTTCCGATGTTGAGTGAGAGCATCTCAGACGCGTCGTCGCCCCGACCGTAAACTCTGCTCCCGATGACGC
>CAZJXA010000014.1:0-26644 GCA_964549785.1 uncultured Phycisphaeraceae bacterium
GAGTTTCAAGCGGATGCGAGCGTCCTGTGGGGGTGGCGCGTACGCGGTCAGAGAGACGGCGATCGGCCGGGGCCGGGGAGAGGGCGGCTGGGGCGGCTGGGGCGGCTGAACGATTTCGGGGATTGCGTTCATGGGATGATCTGCGAGAGCGACGAGACCACGAGATCGGTGCCGCCGCAGGAACGGATGCGGGGGATGAGGATCGGGAGTTGCGAACGGGGAACGGCGGCTTTGACGGCGTACCCCGCTCCCGAGTGCAGCCTCGAGATCGTCGGCTCGCGCATGCAGGGGAGGGCGGCGCACACCGCCTCGAGCGACGCATCGGTGACGTTGACCTCGAGCATGACGCGGCTCCGGGCCTCCAGCACCGAGCGCAGCAGCATGACAAGCCGGTCAATCGCGGAGCGGCGGACGGGATCGGCCATGGCCGCGGGGCTGGCGTAGAGCCTTGTAGAGGACGTCAGGATCTCGGCGAAGGGCACGAGGTTCTGGGCTTTGAGCGTCTCCCCGCTCGCGGCGAGGTCGACGATGAAGTCGGCGTCGTCGGGCGGGAAGGCCTCGGTGGCCCCGTAGGAGACCACGATGCGGGCGTCGATGCGCTGCTGCGCGAGCCAGTTTCGCGTGAGATTTTCATATTCCGAGGCGACCACGAGCGGGCGATCGGGCAGGGCACCGTTCAGGAGAAGCGTGGGCGGTGCCGCGGCCACCAGGCGAACGGGATCGAGTTCGGTGTCGAACACTTCAATGAGGTTCGTATCGAGTTCCTTCACCCAGTCGGCGCCGGCGAAGCCGACATCGCGCGAGCCCGAAACGAGCATCTCGACGACGTTCTGAGGCTTCAGAATCTTGGCGTCAAGGCCGGGGAGCGAGACCGTCGGGCGGTAGCCGCGGCTGCCGAGCTTGATGCTGATTCCGGCATCGCGAAGGAGCGAGAACAGCCCCTCCTGCATCCGGCCTTTTGGGAGGGCGAGCTTGAGGGGGAAGGTGGATGGATCGGACGTGGGGGCCGACGTGGGAGTGGATGCCGGGGTGAGGGCCGAGGACGGGAAGGTGGCAAATGGCATGACTGTGGCTCCGAAGTGGGTGGGTTTCGGGAACCTCTTGATGCGCCAATGGCACATCACGGTCCCCAAGAAAAGGGCGGGACCGGCGGAAGGAACAGGCTCGGATTGGGAAGCGGGGAACCCCGTTTACCGCACGAACCATCGCCGGTCACGCGATGCGTGATGGTGGCGATGATGATGGAAGGTGCAGGGGTTCATGAAGAGCGACAAACCGGACGCGAAAGGCCTGAAAAACTGGGGATCTAGGATTTGAACCTAGAACAACTGAGTCAGAGTCAGTCGTGTTACCGTTACACCAATCCCCAAACTGACGTAATCGATGGTAGGCCCCGTGGCGGGCGGTTTTCGAAGGCCCAAGGCCGGGCCCGGGGTGCCGCCCGAAGCGCCCGCATCTTTCCGTCGGCCGCGGGATTCCGTGCGCTTCAAGATGGTCCTTCTATCGCGTTTAGTCCGACTGGAGCGCTAAAGCGAAACCACCCCGGGCCGGTTGCCTCCCGAATCGCCCCTCCCAACCGCCGATGGAGTGGTGTTCATCGTGCAGCACCCGCGTTGCCCAATTCGGGGCACCGAGGGACCGAGCGCACCACGTTGGGGTGAGTTATGCAGATCGGTATAAATGCGTTGCGGTTGCAACAGACACTCTCGGCCGGAGCCGTCATCGCGGTCGTGGGGGCCGTCGTGGGGATTGCCTCCCCCATGAACCCCGCGTTCGCGGCGTGGGAGCCGGAGCACCACACCACCCAGCCTCACGCAGCGCCAGCCGTCCATGGACCGGCCAAGCCGACTGCTCGCAAGGCGAAGACTGCTCCGACCGCTCCCAAGGCGACTGCTTCGCCAACACCTGCGCCCGATGCCCCCGTTGCGGCTCCAGAAACTCCGCAAACCGGGCACGCATCCGCCTCCGAACCCGCGCCCGATGCCGATGCGGTCCTGAGCACACTGACCGAAGGCAATGCCCGCTGGACGTCGGGCAAGACTACGAATCCGCACACCGATGGTGCGTGGCGGGCCGAAGTGGCGAAATCGCAGCACCCGTTCGTGACCGTGTTGACGTGCGCGGATTCGCGGCTCCCCGTCGAGCGCATCTTCGACCAAGGCGTGGGCGACGTCTTCGTGGTGAGGGTCGCCGGGAACGTGGCCGGGGCGAGCGAGATCGGGACGATCGAGTACGGCGTCGGGCATCTGAAGACCCCTGTGCTCGTGGTGATGGGCCATACCAAGTGTGGAGCGGTCGCCGCGGCTGCCGCGAACGCGGATGTTCACGGGAAACTCGCGGAGCTCGTAAACCGTGTGAAGCCGGGCGTGGAACGGGCCAGGAAGTTAAACCCCGGCGCGACCGAAGAAGACGTGCTCGCGGCGGCGATCAAGGAGAACATCTGGCAGACGGTGTTCGACGTAATGAAGGAAAGCGCGGAGATCCGGGGAGCGGTGGCCCAGGGCCGAGTGCGGGTCGTGGGCGCTATGTGCGACATCACGACCGGCAAGGTACAGTGGATGGGGGAACACCCGTGGCAATCGGAATTGCTGGCGTCGCTGAAAGCGGCAGACGGGGCGCAGGCAGCGGTGAGCGCTGATGAGTAGGGCTGCTCATGACTCGGAATCAGAAGGCAACCTTCGCCGCGTTGGAGGGTTGATGCGAGCGCGCTGTGGGCTTCGCCGCGCAGAGCAACCAGATTGTCTTGGTTGTGGCGCGGCGGCGGGTTTGAAGCGATGCCGAATTTAAGTCAGAGCGAAAAGACCGTTGGTCTCGGCGAGGCTGGTGATGCAGTGAGCGGGGGTGGCGGTATTGCGTCGGCATGCCGTTAGATCCGCTCCCACGCCTCCTTGTCGAGCCTCGGGAACGTGATTTTGCAGGTGCCCGGCTCCAGGCCTTCGAGGCGGGCGAAGCCGTTCTGGTCGAGGGTGCCCTCGGCGACACGTTCATCGGGAGTGGTGATTTTGTAGGGCTCGCCGGCGATGCCCTTGTCGTCTTCGCCCACGAGTTCGATCTCGATCCAAGTGAGTTTCTTGTCTTCTGTCGGGTTCTCGGGCGGTTTGAACGCCGGGACCTTGGTCTGGCCGTATTTAGCGGTCGGACGGGTCATGGCCTCGGCCTTGGCCTTTGAGACTTCGCCGGGGTCGGCGTTGTCGGCGTTATGGGCGCTGTCGGGCGGGGCGGGGGCGACGGCGGAGGGAGCGGTTCCGGATTTGGGGCTGGCCATGGGGAAGACCTCCGTTGAAAAACTAGTACGTCACGATCTTAGGTTTGAACTCGAACAACAACAGACCG
This sequence comes from uncultured Phycisphaeraceae bacterium, assembly GCA_964549785.1. GTDB lineage: Bacteria > Planctomycetota > Phycisphaerae > Phycisphaerales > UBA1924 > JBEIUO01. The sequence continues at coordinate 3,334 of CAZJXA010000014.1, forward strand.
TCATACATCTCCCCTTCCGGGGTGCACACGACCTCTTTCAGCCACTGCTCATCGTCGCGGAGCGGCAGCCACTCCGACGTGAAGGTGTCGGTGGATTCGGTGATCTTTAAGGCATCAAGGGTTGCGAGGAGCGCCACGCCTTCGGCCCCCTGCATGGCGGCGGGGAGTAGCGTGTGCGGCACCTTGTCGATTTTCCCGTGCGGGCGTCCCTCCACGTGCCGGGTATGGGTGACCGCTCCAGGACCAGAGCCGTTATAGGCATACCAGCCGGTGATTGCGAGATTGCGCCACGTCTTGGGCAGGTTCGCGGTGAACGCAACCTTCCACTTGTTCACAAGAGCGTTCCAAGCACTCTCGTCGCCGTCGTACACCGCCTTCGCGTCGGCTGCCTGTTTCTCGGCGGCCTTGAGTTCCTGTGTTTCCTGGTCATACTTTGCGACGGGCGGGTACGCGGCTTTCGCGTTGATATAGGCGGTCTGGGCGTCCTTGCGCTTCGTTTCGGCCTCGTCGAAGGCCTTCTGTGCCGCGGCCTTGGCCTCTGGCGTGGATTCGGCATCCGCGTTCACCTTGTCGAGTTCGGCCTTTTTGGCCAAAGCGGTGGCGGCGGCGCTCTCCGACTCGGCCTTGGCCTTTTCGTAGGCTTCACGCTTGGTCTTGTCGCCATCGTCGTAGGCCTTCTTGGCGGCGTCATACTCTTTCTGCGCGGCCTTGCGTTCGGCTTCTTCGCGGTCGCTTGCCCCGTCATGCTCGCGGATGTCGTCGGCGATCTTGCGGTGAGCATCGAGCTCGGCGGCGGTGGGCTTGGGGGTGAGGCCCGACCAGTTGTCGTCCTCGCACATCCACAGCCCGATGACCCAGTTGGTCGGGGTGGTGGGAGACATCAACCAACCGTGGCCCTTCGCGTGCAGTTTCTCGTAGAACATGATCCACGCCGCGACGCGGCTGTTGAGGCCCCAGTCCCAGAAGATGTCGCGGGTGGCGTAACCCGCGCTGGTGAGTTGCCCGACACCGATGCCAAAATCAAACGTGGTGATGGGGTATAACTCGGGGTCCGGCGGCCAGGTGTACAGCGTTCCGTCGTAGCGGATTTGGGTCTGAGCCATCGCCGAAAACTGAGGCAGATTGGAGCCTACCTCCTGCTCGAGTTCGGCGATCAGCAGGTTGCGCAGCGAAGGCCGGCAGTCCGCCGGAACGGAAAGGTCGGAAAGGCTCCCATCGATAATCGGCTCATACGCCGGCGCGCCCGGGTTTGAGCCGATCACACGGATGTGCACCACATCGCGAACCCAGAACTCAATCGCCTCGGGCTTCGCGGCGACGGTAAGGACGTGGTGCCCACCGACGACTGGCCCCTTGGGCGGGGTCTTGCTATGCGAGCCATCGGGGTGTTCGTACAGCACATCATCGGTCTCCTCGTCAAAGAGCGTGAAGGTGTCGGTGTGGGCCACGCCGCGCCACTCGCGGAAAACACGCTCTTCGGTCGGTGGGCGGCCGGAGCCGCGTCGCCGACAGAAGACGTGGCCCGCCTCAAGCCGCCAGTGAATAGGGTTGGCCTCGGACGGGGTGATGCCGACGAGGCTGCAACGGATGGCCACCGCCGGTTGCTTGCAGTCGCTCCCGATGCTCAACGTGTTGGATTCGAGGTACTTGGCGGCCCGCGGCACATCGCCCGCAACGTAACCCTTGTCGGGGCTTTCGTGGCCCCACGTCGAGATCACAAGTTCGGCCTCGCGAATACCGATGGCGTTGAAGAGGACCCGCTCGGCGTCGGAATAGTCGCGGGCGACATAGCACTCGGTGGGAGCATCGACCACGTACGACACCCGCGGCGGCGGCGTGACGCCGTTGTTGCACCCCGGCCAGTTGGTAGACCAATCCGTCGCCATCGGACCCCCCTTACCAGCCGTGAAGTTCGTTGAGTTTTCCGCGCGTTTGCGGCCCGACAATGCCGTCAACCAGCAGTCCGAACGCTTTTTGGAAGGCGGTGACTGCGGCCTGGGTTTGCGGACCGTCGAGCCCGTCGATCGGGCCGGGGTTGAACCCGAGGTTGTTGAGGCGGGCCTGAACGCCGCTCAGTTTCTCGATCGGGTCGAGGGCTCCCAACCGAAGTCGCCAGCGGAACGACGGACGTGCTGCCGAGGCGTCCATCCAGAGGTCGAGGTTGCCCGTTTTAGCGGCCGGGTTGAGGCGCTCGATGAGCATGCCGTCGCTCTGCGTCGTGCCCGTGCGGTCTTCCATGCCGTCGACCCGGAGACGGTACTTCTTCCCCGGGAGGACATCGCCTTTGCTGTCACGCAGGACTATGCGGAGCGTCACGCCGGCCGAGATGAGTTCGAATCGGTGCCTTGCTTCGGTGCCGCACGACTCTTTTTTCTGGTCGCGGTCGGGGATGTAGAGCGTGTCCTTCGGATAAATGAGGTTTGGATCGGGCCTCAGACGGCGGAACTCGGCATTCTCATCCGAATCGTAAATCGTGCGCCACGAGGTGAACCCATGCTCGCTGGCGATGGTGGACAGGCAGTCTCCCTGTTGAACGGTGTAAAGGGTTGACATGGGTCAGGCCCGCTTCCAAGTATCGGAGTCGAGCCGCGGGAACGAGACTTCGCAGGTTCCCGGTTCGACCCCTTCGACCCGTGCGAATCCGGCCTGATCGAGCGTGCCGGACGCCATCGAGCCGTCGGGCAGGTCGATGGAGTAGGCCTCACCCGAGACGGGCTTGCCACTGTCGTCCACCAGTTCGATCTCGATCCACGAGAGTTTTTTGCGGTCGGCCGCGGATTCCGGCGGCTTGTGGGTCTTGACCTTGGTCTTCGCGTACTTCGCCGCGGTGCGTGAGGCGGGGTCGGCCTTGGCCGCGGAGACCTCGCCGGGATCCGCGGAGTCGGCATCGTCGGCGGCGTTCGGCTCTGCGGGCGCAACGGCGGAACCTGCGGTACCTGACTTCGGGCTGGCCATGGCGGGTATCCCTGAAGAGGCGGGAGAAGATCAACCGATGTTGGTGGTCGCGCCTTTGACATCCAACGTGGCCGCGGCCTCGATCGAGCCCTTGTTGCCCTCGATGGTGAACCCTTTGGCGCCCATGAGCCCGATCTCCATGGTCTTGACGTCGAACGACAAACCGCAGATGAACTCGGCGCCCTTGAGGGCCTTGAAGCCGACATCTTTTCTCGAGTTCACCGCGAATTCTTTGCTGGTGGTGTGGGTCTGGGTGTCGGTGTTGGTGTCGATGCTGGAAGACTCAATGGCGAGCCACGAGCCGCCGACCTTCAGCGTGATGTTGGTGCCGGCCTCGAGGATGATGTTCTCGGCTTTGATGTAGACATCCTTGGTGACCTGCGTTGACTGGTTACTTTTGAAGACCTCGATGACGTCGTCTTCGACGGTCAGCGACTTGCTGCCGGTGATCTCGACGGCCTCCTTGCCCAACACCGCGAGGTTGCGATCGACCATGATGGTTTCCTTGTGACAGGCGTCGACGAGTTCGTGCCGGTTATTTTTGATGTGCTCGAACTTGTCGTTCTCGACAACCAGGTGGCGGTCGTGGCCGATGGTTTCGTAGCGGTCGGCCTTGACGCGGATATCGAGCTGCTTCTCGGCGTGGATGAAGACCTGCTCGGAGCCCTTCTTGTCCTCGAAGCGGACTTCGTTGAAGCCCCCGCCGCCCTTGCTGGAGTTGCTTTTCATGGTCGACATCGTCTTGTTGTCGGGGAGCGCGTAGGGCACCTTGCATTCGCCGTTATACACGCGGCCGGTGACGATGGGCCGATCCGGATCGGCTTCCAGGAACTCGACAATCACCTCCTGGCCGACGCGGGGGACGAACATGCCGCCCCAGGATTTTCCGGCCCACATCTGGGCGACGCGGATCCAGCAGGAACTCTTTTCATCGGCCGTGTCCCAGCGGTCCCAGTGGAAGTGGACCTTGATGCGGCCGAACTCGTCCGTGTTGATCTCCTCGCCGGAGGGACCGGTGACGATGGCGGTCTGCGGGCCGCTGATCAGGGGTTTGGGCGTGGTGCGGGGGGTGCGGTAGGGCTTGGAGGCCTCGATGGCCGAGAAGCCGCACTGGTACATCTGTCCCCCGCCGCCCTTGCCGGTCCCGTATTCGTCGGTCTCGGCGTGGTAGAACGCCGATGTGACGATGTAGTCGCGTTCCTGATCCGGCCGCGGAAACTCGGTCAGTTTGAACTTGGCGCCGACCACCAAGCCCCGGGTGTCGCCGCGGGCCCGGCAGACTTCGTACTGGGAAGCAAGTTCGTCGATGCGGAGCGCCGAGTAGCGGTCGCCGTCGGCCTTCTCGGTGTAGTTGCAGGGGTAATCGAACAGTTCGGCGAGGTAAGCGGGCGCAAAGCCGGGATCGAAGTCCTTGCTGGTCCGGAGGTTCTTCTGCGGGGCCTTGAAGTCAAAGTCGGTCTGCATGAACTTGATGCTGGGGGCCTGCTTCTCGACCATCCATTCCCAGATTCGTTCGCGGCCCGCCGAGGCCCGCTCCTGCTGGACGTAAGGGATTTCGGCGTAGCCCTCGATGGTTTCGTGGGCGCTGGGGCCATCGGCCATCACCAGGGTGTGCTTTCCGTCCTCGTGCCGGAAGAAGTAGTAGATGCCTTCCTCTTCCATGAGGCGGGAGACGAAGTTGAAGGCGGTCTCGCGGTACTGGACCACGTACTCCTTCTTTGAATACGTGGCCGTGAGGCAGTCCTCGAAGTCGGTGAAGCCGTGATCGCGGAAGACCTCCTTGATGATGTCGGGGACGCTCTTTTCTTGGAAAATGCGGCAATCGGACGAACGGGTGAGGAACCACAGCCAGGGGACAAGCGTGGCCCGGTAGCGATTGGCGCGGCCCTGGCCGGGCGTGCCTTCCTGCACAAAGCGGCTGATCCAGCCGTTGATGTAGCGGAGTTTGCCGTCGGTCTGGAAGATGCGGATCGAGCAGTTCTGAGCGATGATGTCCTCGAAGATGATCTCCGAGTCTTCGCTGATCAGGTCGAGCTCGGCGGAAAACGGTCGGCCCAGTTCCTCGGTCATTTGGAGACTCTTGAGGAGGAGCTTGTCCTCACCCAAGGGGGTGTTGATGGCGATGAGGCGGTTCTGGCCTGAGCGGACTTCGGCGGGCATGAGCGGTCTCCAAGAACGCGGGACGGCCCGCAGGCATGCCGGGCGGGGTTACCCAGGCATCCGTATTCTCCATCGTTACGTCGCTGACTTCCTCGGTTGGAGTATCGGCGGCGGCCGATAATACCAAAGTTTCAAGGACTGCTGCGAGAGAACGATGCGCTGTGTCCGGTTTGGACCGTCATTCCCGGGTCGCCCGGTTTCAGTCGTCTGACGATCAAACCCTGCCGATGGGAGGACACTGTGACAAGATAGGCGTTGGCAACGCGAATCGGCGCGCGGAATAGGTCACGACCAGCATATTTCCCTCGGCCAAAGCCGCCTAGCGGAGACCAAACATTCTCGGGCCTGACGGAGTTCAGCGGCGGCTTCAAAGGTCGTGGTGGGACACAGGGAGGTTTGCAGTGCAGGCGGCGAGTGAACCACGAGTACCGGCCAAGGAGCGGATGGCCCGGGTTCAGGACCCGGAAACAGTGCCGATTTGTCGGCGGCGTCACCGGCGTTCAGAAAGGTGGACGAACGCCTCTCCGGCGCGAAGACCGAGAAGTTTCCATCGTCGACCGACGGCCAGGACGTTGAAAACGTTCTGTATCAGTCGACGAATATCCGGTCGGCAAGGGCATTCAGGGTAGAATACCCGCTAAAATGCTTGGACGGCGCGCCGACGCCAAACCCGAGAGTCTTTCTGCTGCTGAGGCCAGTCTGGTCTTGGCTCATTCGAGAAGAACTATCAATGTCCTACGGTTACTCAAATGGAGCTCCGTCCAACCCCGGTCAAGCATTGTCTTCGCCGATCATCCGAGATGCTCATCCTCGGACGATGTCGTGTCCTGTGGCGCCGAAAGTAGCCCATGGTCAACGCGGTCCGCTCGGGATGAATCCGATGTGCGTCGACGTGCCCCCCGATCCGAAAGTCGCGGCGATTGCGCGGAAGTGGCGAGTGAGCGAGGCTGAGGTGCTCGCCAGGAAGAAAGCGGTCGAACGGAGCAGTTTGGCGAACCACTGGGGCGGTTTTGCGGTCAAGGCGGGAGGGACTTTCTTCCTTGCTGGCAAGAAGTCGTACGGCGGCAGGCTCTGGAATCTTGCGGACAACGACCGGTGGTGCAATTTCTCATGCAAAGTGAAGGTCTTGGGGCCAAGTCTCGGGGGCGGGACCGAGTTGGGAATGATTTTCTTCCTCAACGCGAAGTCGCTCTATCGGATCGAGGGAATGGACTTCGGGAACGGTCGAGATATTTCCTACACCGTCCCGGGCAAACAACTCGGGGCGCTTGTCAAGGCTCTGAAGTCCATTGAATCCTTGTATGAAGCCAGGGAATTTTTCGACAAGTTGATCGAAACCGCGAAACAGGTAATCGATATCGCGAAGGGCGAGCCTTCGATCGTGTACCGCCCGATCGCGACCGCGGAATTGGAAGCCGGAATCAAGTGGAATATCCAAGGGAAGATCGACATCTTGGGCGTGCAGGGAAAGCACGGCTATCTTGACGATCTTTGACCGGGGCCGGCACAAGGCGTTACACGAATCTCGACGGCGACGGCGACGGCGGCACCGAACGACGAACCGGCATCGACGAACCGGTTTGGTTGAACCCGATTGTCGGACTTAATCGAACGAGTACTCGAACTCGCTGTCCTTGACCGCGATATGAATCTTCTCGATCGGCTTGCCCTCGATCGTCCGCTCCAGCAATTCCTTGCCGATCTTGGGCAGCATCTGACGCGTGATGATCGCGTCGATGGCGCGGGCACCCGAATCCAGTTCCGTCACGCGGCTCACGATCAGGCTTTCCACCTTGTCGTCGAACGTGAACGGAACCTTGTGGCCTTCCTTCACGCGCTGGCCGACACGGGCCAGTTGCAACTTGATGATGGCCCGCATCATCTCATCGGAGATCGGGTAGTACGGCACGATCGCGAGACGGCCCAACAACGCGGGCGGGAAGACCTTGAGGAGCGAAGGCCGCATGGCATCGACGAGCCCCTTGGAATCGGGCTTGAGGTCCGGGTCTTTGCACAGGTCCATCACCACATCGGTGCCCACATTGCTCGTGAGCAGGATGATGGTGTTCTTGAAGTCGATATCCACACCCTCGGAGTCTTTCATCGTGCCCTTGTCGAAGGCCTGGAAGAAGATCTCGTGGATATCGGGGTGGGCCTTCTCGACCTCGTCGAGCAGGAGCACGCTATAGGGCCGGCGACGCACGGCCTCGGTCATGACACCGCCCTTGCCGTAGCCAACATAGCCGGGGGGAGACCCCATAAGCAGGCTGACCTTGTGAGCCTCCTGGTACTCGCTCATGTTGATGGTGATCAGGCCTTGCGGGCCACCGTAGAGGGCTTCGGAAAGGGCCACGGCGGTTTCGGTTTTGCCGACGCCCGAGGGGCCCACCAACAGGAACACACCCACCGGGCGGCCGGGGTTGTCAAGTTTCGCCCGGCTGAGTGAGATCCGCTCACCGATGGCATCGAGCGCGTGGCGCTGACCGATCACACGTTTCTCAAGCGTGGCCCCAAGGTTGAGCACGGTCTTGAGTTCGTCCTTCACCATCCGGCCCAACGGAATGCCCGTCCAATCGGCTACCACGGCCGAGACCGCTTGGGCGTCGACGCTGGGAACGATGAGCGGGGTTTCGCCCTGGAAGGCAACCAGTTCGGCCTTGAGTTTCTTCAATTCCTCCACGATGCGGAGCCGCTCGTCCTCGCTCATTTCGGGTTCGGTCGTGGGTGCAGAAGTGGCGGCGGCGGTAGAAGCGGGAGCGGGGGCCGCGGCGTCCGCGCTGGCAGGCGTCGCACCCGCGGCGGGCGCGGCGGGGGCCTTCGAAGCGTCGTGCGGGTTCAGTTTCGTGCGAAGTTCCAGAATCCTGGTGACGATCGCGCGTTCCTTGTTGAACTTCTCCTCGATCGCTTTGAGCGTGACCGCTTCCTTCTCCAGCCGCTCGACCACCTCGGCCCGTCGGGCGACGTGCTCGCCGCCGGCCTTGATCTCGCGGTCGATGATCTCGAGTTCGGTGTTGAGGCTGTCGATGTGTTTACGGATGTCGTCGACCTCACCGGGGACCGCATGCAGGCTGACGGCCACGCGGGCGCAGGCGGTGTCGATGAGGCTGACGGCCTTGTCGGGCAACTGCCGCCCTTGGATGTACCGCTTGCTCAGCTTGACGCAGGCTTCGAGGGCTTCATCAAGCACCTGCACCTTGAAGTGCTTCTCCATCACCACGGCCAGGCCGCGGATCATCTTCAGGCACTTTTCCTCATCGGGCTCATCAACCTTGACCACCTGAAAGCGGCGGCTCATGGCCGGGTCTTTCTCGAAGTGCTGCTTGTATTCGCTCTGCGTGGTCGCGGCGATGGTGCGGAGCGTGCCGCGGGCCAAGGCGGGTTTGAGAAGTTGCGCGGCGTCGTTGGTTCCCGCCGCGCCGCCCGCGCCCATGAGGGTGTGGGCTTCATCGATAAAGAGGATGATGGGTTTGGCCGAGGCCTGAACCTCGTCGATGACGCCCCGGAGGCGGTTCTCGAACTCGCCCTTCATGCTGGCACCGGCCTGCAAAAGACCGACATCGAGTTCCAACAGGCGAACGTCCTTGAGTTGCGGCGGCACGTCTCCCTTGACGATGCGCTGGGCGAAGCCTTCGACGACGGCGGTTTTGCCGACGCCCGCCTCTCCCGTAAGCATGGGGTTGTTCTGGCGGCGGCGCATGAGGACGTCGATGCACTGTCGGATTTCATCATCGCGGCCGACGATGGGGTCCATCTTGCCCGCCCGGGCGTTCTCGGTGAGGTCTTTGCAAAACTTGTTGATCGCGTCCTGCTTGCCCAGGGCGGCCGGCGCGATCGCACCGCTCGCTTCGCCGGGAGCACCGGAGATGCCGCGCTGGTCGGCGGCGGCGAGCACTGCCTCCGGGCTTCCGTCACAGACTTTCTGGAGGTTCTCGCTGAACTCCTCGATCTTGATCTTCCCGAACTCCTTGCTGATTTTCGTGAGCAGGTGTTCGAGACTGGGGGTCTTGAGGACCGCCGCGAGGACATGACCGGAGCGGATCGAATACTCACCGTATTTGAGGGTCGTGTACGTCCAGGCGCGTTCGACGGCCTCGGTCAGGTGCTGGGAGAGGTCGGTGCCGGAGGACGCACCCCTCGGCAGGCGATCGAGCGCTGCCTGGGTGTCGGCGACGAGCACGGCGGTATTGAGGTTGTAGAACTTCAGCACGCGGTGCAGATCGGTGTCCTGGGCCTGCATGAGCTGATGGAGCCAGTGCACGAGTTCCACGTACGGGTTGCCCCGCAACTTGGCGAAAACCAAGGCACCCTCCAGGGCTTTGTAGCCGATCTGGTTGAGTTTGCCGAAGAGTTGCGCCCGAGAGATATCGCCCATTGATGATTTCCTGAAACCGGAGGTGTACGCGATCGGTGTGGGATCGCGGGATTGGACAAGTGGGAAAGCGAATGCCGCGTCGAAATCTCGTACCACAGAGTCACAGAAGCACAGCGGAGAGTTCAGAACGCACGAGGCCCGATAGAGAAAACAGGGGAAAGCGAACGAGGAGGAGACCAAGCAAGCAGATCCAGACGGTCAAGCAATCGGAGCGGCCCCACAACCGCCTTTTCAGTTCTTGGTCCCCTGCATTCCGCGGTGCCATCCCTGTGACTCTGTGGTGAAACGATCTCAAGAAGCGTCGGCCATTGATCGGTGTTCGGGCTAGTGCCGTGAACGCAGTGCCAGGTCGGCCCGGTCTTCCGGGCTTTTCTTGGACTGGACCCACGAGGTCCAGCCGAGGCGGGCACCCTTGCCCAAATGCGTGAAGGGGACTTCTTCCTTCCGGAGGATCAGGACCGCATCCCACCAGAACTCATCGCCGACGTAGTTTCGGATCCAAGTGGCGAGGCGGCGTTCGGCGTCTGTGCCGGGGAGGAGCCGGTTGTAATCGGCCATCGACATCGGTCCCAGGCGCAGCCGGAAGGCCCCGGTACAGTCGAAGACTTTAGAACCCGCCATGGCACCGCCGCCGCTCGCGGTGCCGAGCGTCCCGCAGTTTCGACCGGCCTTGGGGACGACGCCCAAGCGGCAGCCATAGGAATCGGGGACTTCGGTCCATCGACCGGAGAACTCCTCGATATCGGCCTCGACCTTGAAGTAGTTCGCGATGATGGCGAGGAGGCCTTCCGGGCTTTTCTGGTGGCTGGCGAGGCGGCCGGAATAATGAAGTTTGGCCAGGTCGGAGACGTCGTCGCGGTGCCGGAGCGAGTCCATCCCGATCCCGAAGAGCGAGCCGACATACAGCGAATACTTGTTGGTGTCGCGGGCCAGTTGTTGCTCGCGCTCGGCGGGGCTCACCTTCCCAGAGAGGGGCACCTCCCAACGATCGAACGATGCCGGCATCTGACTGGCGGCCCAGGCGCGATAAAACAGGCTCACGGCCCGGTGATTGAAGACGTCGAGGAAACGGGCGAACGTCGGATCTTTATGGATGCGTTCGCGTTCGCGGGCGTACTCCGTCAGGTGCAAGGGGAGCGGACCGTTGGGCCCCAACATACCCATGAAATGAACGAAGAGGCGTTGCGGCGCCTTGTCGGTGGCATACCGGAACTCGCTGAGCGTGCAGGGGGCGAAGGCGAGCGAGGGCTCCTGGCTGAACCGGAGCGGGTCTTCACCGACGGTCTGGGTACGCCCGAAGCCGCGGAGGTCGGAGTACATCGCTTCGATTCGCCGAACGGCGGCGAAGAAGTTGAAGGACCACGGCTCCTCCTTCATCGCGGCCCAGAACTGGGCCCGGGCGGCGTGATCCACCGGTCGGTTGACGGTGAGCCGGTTGACCCGGCCCTCGGGCGAATCAGGATCGGCTTCCGGCGGCGGCGCCACATCCTCGATCGAGAGCCCGAGGCTCTCCGCGAGAGCGCGGTCCAGAATCTCCTTTTCCTGGCGGCCCGGGGCGTGGGCGCGGTCAACCCCACCCCGTCCGGCGGCGTTGGCGCTGGCGTTGGCGCCGTTCACAGAATCGGGCGTTGTCCGACCTTGACGGTCCACCGCATGATCTCCCCGCGTTCGTCGGAACGGATGACCGTTTCCGTGAACGAGTTGGTTGAAACGTATCTGGCAAAGAACTGTTCGAGCACCGCGCCCAACAGGAACACACCCGACCCGGCGAAGAGGTTCTCGTCGAAGGTGCAGGTGACCTCAAGCCCGCGGGCAAAGGCCACCGCGCCGGTGGTCGGTACTCGGCGGGTGATGGGGGTGGTCTGGATCGAGCGCAGGCCCTCGATCTGCTTGCGGATCGCGGGTTCGCCGACGGCGCTGTAGAGCTTCATGAGGTCGCGGAGGGAGGCCGCGCCCTGCCGTTCGTCGGCCGACACTTCGCCATCGCCATCCATGTCCTCGTCGGTGAGGGAGAGGTAATTGAGCGAGAGATGGCTGACGAGCCGCCAAGAGGCGTCGCCGCTGCGTTTGCTGTCTTCGTTGTCCACATAACTGGCCTGCGGCGGAGTCGGCCCGGCCAGTGCACGGATGGCTTCGACCGGTGCCCCGATGTCCAACGTGAAGTCGGTCTTGCCCTTGTTGAGCGGCATATGGATGGGCATGTCGCGGTTCGTGCAGAGCGTTTCCACCGAGAGTTGCCGCAGGTCGGCGCTGAAGGGAGCGTTGCTCGCGTCCACCAGCGAAAGATAGACCTCGCTGCCGGCGTAACTGCTGCTGCGACCACCGGTGCGCTTCTCGTTCTCGCTGCGGACCCGGGGGACGCGGTTGACGGCGTAATACGCGGATCCGGCCCCGCCGTCGTCGGCGTCGAGATCGGTGGCGGAATAGAACGGGCGGAAGGTGCGCTCGTCACCACCCCGCGAGCCGAACCCGACGACGTTGTCGACCCGGTAGACCTCGAAATCCAGCGGACGCGTCCGGTCGGGAATGATCTGGAACTCGCTGGCCCGGTCCGAGATGAAGATGCGGTCGCAGCGCTTGGGGAAAAGGTTGACCGCCGGGCAGCAGTTGATCGCGAAATTCGACGAATCGACGGCGTTCTCGAGTTCGGGGTCTTCCTGCGAGAGAGAGAAAATCACGTCGATCTGTTGGCCGTCGCACCGCTGAAAAGCCGGGCCCAGGTCGGCCACTTTGGCGAACAGAAATCGCTGCGGGAAGGCGAAGTATTCATGCAGCAGCCGGTACCCCTGAAAACTCCGCGCATCGAAAGGAAGGATCGCCTCCTTGGCGGCGAACCCCACCCGCCGCATGGCCTCGGGGCCCGCGGAATACTGCCAGTTGCCGGGCTTATTCCCCACCGCGACCGGCCGCACCACGACCTGCCGCACGTGGCCGAAGAAGTGTTCGTAGAGGCGGTGCGGGATCGCGCCGGTGCCGCGGAGGAAAAACTGCAGGTCGTTCATGGCGACCTTCGAGAAGGGGAGCGACGCCGTGGTTTTGAGCCTGAGCCGGATGGCGGCCTTGGGAGCGGGCTGGCTGTTGCGGCCCGTGATGGGGATGACTTCACCGGTGCCCCACACCCGGTTGAGTTCGAGCACGCCGACATCGCGGGTGTAGTACCGGGCCTCGACGACCGTGATCGGCCAGAGCGTGGTTTCATGGCACGTCCGATACTCGCACGACGTCTCATCTTTCGCGGCGGTGCTGCGGAGCACCGCGCCGCGGGGAACACGGAAGCCGTCGGCCAGGCCGCCTTCGCCGGGATCGTGCTGAAATTGCACGACCATCATCGACGGCGTCGGCGCGAGGTAGTGCGGGTAGACGGTTTCGAGCAGGTTCTGCGTGAAGCGCGGAAACTCGGCGTCGAGTTTGAGTTGCACGCGGGCCGTGAGGAACGCGAAGCCTTCGAGAAGGCGCTCGACGTAGGGATCGACGCACTTGTCCTGGAGGTCGTCGAGGGCGAGACGGCCCGCGATCTTGGGGTATTCACGCGCGAACTCACGCGCGACCGTCTGCAGGTGCCGGAGTTCGCGGTCGTAGTAACGGAGGAGTCGTCGGTCCATGCCGCGGGTGGGCCTTTCGCAGGAGCAAGAGACGGAGAAATTACGTTTCGGGCATGTTGAGTTCTACGGAGCGGATCAGACGTAGCCGTCGCGCGAAGAGATGAACCGCATGGGCGAGGGGGAGGGCGAGCGAGTTGACCACGAGGTCTCGAACACTGTTAACTGGCCCCATGATCATCTCTCCGTCTCTCGGTCTCGCCGTCTTTTCCTTCCTCAGGCCCCGCCTTCCTTCACTTCGCTACGGCCCGTTTCGAGATCGACCTCGGTTCGCACCAGCAGCGCTTCAGGCATGGGCAAGGGACACAGGTCACCGGAAATCTCGAACTGGACGCGGTTGTGGCCGCCGGAAGCCTCATCAGAGCGTCCGGCCGCGACGGCGAGCGTCTTCCGCATGATCCGGGGCTCGAAATTCGCAATGGCGTCGAACACCATCTGTTCCATGCGGCCGGCCCGGATGCCGGAAATGGTGAGGCCGGTCAAGTCGGGCAGGCCGTAGTTCAGCACGCTCTTGTCGACCAGCGGGAACTCGTGGATCTCGTCGTCCAGCGGGCGGGCGGGGGCGTTGAGCAGCCATCCGAGATCGCGGAGAACGGCCTGACGCAGAAACCGCATCGACATCACACGGCGGTCGCGGCTCTCCATTTTTTTGTCGGGCTCGTCGTCGGTCAGCCGGTCGAGCAAGGCCGGTTGAAGCCGCTCAGACGTTGTCAGCTCAGCCATGGGTGTTGTTCTCCGTCGTGGCGGCGGCCGCCGAACCCGCAGGCGGGTGGGTGCCCGATCGCGTCTGATCCATCGCCTGCATCGCGGCCTTCACTTTCTCCGCCGCCTCGCGGTCGGAGGGGAACTGCGCCTCGCCCTCGCCCAGCGTGATGGTCTTGATCCCCAAAATCCCGTACTCACCGCTCTCGGTCGCGAAGAGACGCTGCCCTACAGGAAGGTCGCTGCCGGCGGCATCGGCGCGCCATTCGGTCGACCGCGACATCAGGAGCGGTCCTTCGCGAGAATTCTCGGTGGTTCGCGGGTAGCGAACCGGAACCAGCCCGTGCCCGGTGGCGCCCGTCGTCCACAAAAACTCGGCGTGGGCCCAGATGATGTCCCGCAGATCGGTGGGCGGATCGAAACGAACCGCGCGGATTCGGTCCCACGGGATCCAGTAATACTTCCCCCCCACCATCGATTCGAGCATGGGACCCAGGCGAGGATCGGCGTCCGCGATCCACTCAAATGCCGTGGTTTCGGGGCCGGTCGCCGTGGGGGTGAACTTGATGCTGCCCGGAGAGGCCGGAGCCTCGTCCATCGCTTCGGCCCGCAACGCGGCGGCGGCCTCGGTCTGGCCTTGTCCATCGAGCGTGAGCGCGGCGATCATCTTCTGAACCCACGGCTCGGGCTCGCCCAACAGGAGAGGGGTGCGCTTGCCGCGAAAGACGTCGTTGCGGTAGCCTTCGCCGAGGATCGCCTGGCGGCACACCTGGGCCATGATGTTGGCCTCGGGGTTCATTTTCGCGGCCACCTCGAGTTGGGCGGAGGCTCGCTCCCACCGACCCAGGACCGAGAGAACCTGGAAAAGAAAAACGCGGAGTTTGAAGTCGCCGGGAGCGGATCGCACCTGGGCTTCAAGCGCGGCGAGACTCTCCTCGACCTTGGCTTCTTTGATCAACGTTTCGGCGGTGGTCATGGTGGCGTTTCGAGGGGTTGCGGATGGGGCGCGGGACCAGGAAGGGCCGGGAGTGTACCCGAAATTGCGAACCGCGGCGTGGAATCGCGAACCGAGAAGGCTGCCGTTCCGTGGTCTGTGGGCGGGAGCCGGAGAATGGACAGGCCGTTCAAGCGGCCCGCCGGGGTACCGTCCAAACCCCGCAAAAGCGACCGCACCCGGACGAAGCCGGGCGCGGTCGGGAACTTTGGATTCGTCCGGTCGTCTCCGACCGAAGCAACGATCACTTAGGCAACGACGTTGGTCTTCATGTTCCAACCGCCGTGCACGGGGCCGCCCAAGGGCTTGCCGTCGGGGCCCTGGCCCTGGTAGTCGATCTCGCACTTGGTGAAGCCGAGGGTGATCTGCTCCTTGGGGACTTCCGAGCCCTGCGAGTTGCCACCGGTGGTGACGCCGGTGATGATCACGTCGGTGAACTTGTACTTGAGGAACTCGACCGGCGTTCCACCGGCCTTGCGGCAGGTGAAGAGGGCGCTGGCGATGTGCTCGCCCGTGCAGCACTTCATGAACAGGACGGGGGACGATTTATCGGTAATCTTGCTGAACGAGAAATCGTTGACCTGGGCTTTCCCCGAACCCGCGCCCGTGCCGGAGGAGGACGAGCCGGTCTGAGCCACGCCCCACGAGAAGGAGAAGACTTCGATTTCACCCTTGTGCTTGCTGTCGTCCGACTCGCCGGTGATGGTATCGATCTTGATGAATGCGTCGAAAAGGCCCATGTGAAACTCCTTGAAAACTGGTTCGCGGCCGTCGTTGGATCACCCGTCCGTCTAGCAACTCCGCCAAAGGGCTGGTGATCGCAACACGTGCCGTCTCATGTTGCGATGTTGGGCTCTTCGCGGACCGGTAGAAAGGCGTTTCCGCGGCTTATCGGCGCGCTTTCAGGCTTGGAATTTCAACGGAAGTTCACGGTGTTTCGAACAAAATCCTGACAAACCCGTTCGAGAGCCGGGGCTTCCGTTACTTCATGGCTTTTAGCGGCACTCGTTCACCCCCCGGCAAACACATTGTGAGTGACCGAAATCGGCCCGGTCGATTTCGCCCCGTCCGCTGCTTGCTGGTGATAAGTCACGGTAAACTTGCCAAAGGTGAGGCTGACCGATTCAACCAGAACACCGTCGCTCCCCGCCGCCGAAATGTCCCAAGAGGCGACCGAGACCTTCTCGAACAAAATCTCCAAATACTTCAGTGGCTTGCCGTTCGAACCGGCCTTGCGAACGGTCAGCATCGCTTTTACGGGGGACCTGGGTGCTGCCACCGCCTGAAGGAGCGGCGCGGACGCCCGATCCGTCAGTTTCGTGAACGTGAAATTCTGAACTTGGCAATCGCCCCGCCGCGACTGTTCTCCCGAAGACGCACCATAAGGAGCCGATGCACCCCAAGAAAATCCAAGGATCTCGATCTGCTCGAACAGTTCAAGATCCTGGGCCTCCCCCTTGATGCCATCAAACTTCAGAAACGCATCCAAATGTGCCACGGCCGGCCTCCTTCAAACCACCGGTCAGTGAACCCTCGCCTGGGGGGTCTGTCGCTAAAGAAACCCGCCCACGACGCCACCCTTCGCCGCCATCGGGCGAACGTTCCTCAGCGACTGCGGCGCAACTGACTTTTCAGCCCTTCTTGGCCGAGGGCAGTTTCGAGACCAGCCGGAGTGAGACCGTGAGACCTTCCAACTGATAGTGGGGCTTGAGGAAGAACTTGGACGTGTAATACCCCGGATTGCCGGGGATTTCTTCCACGACCACTTCCGCCGCGGCGAGCGGGCGGCGGGCCTTGGTGTCCTCCGAAGAGTTATCGGGGTCGCCGTCGACGTATTCACGGAGCCAGTTGTTGAGGTCTTCGGCCATGCTCTTGGCGGAGGCGTAGGAGCCGATTTTGTCACGCACCATGCACTTGAGGAAGTGGGCGATGCGGCAGGTGGCGAAGAGGTAGGGCAGGCGTGCCCCCAGGTTGGCGTTGGCCGTGGCGTCGGCGTCGGAATAGGCGGCGGGCTTGTGGGCCGATTGAGCGCCGACAAACACGGCGTAATCCGTATTCTTCCAGTGCGAGAGCGGCATGAAACCGTTTCTCGCGAGTTCGGCCTCGCGCCGATCGGTGATCGCGATTTCGGTGGGGCACTTCTGATCGACGCCGCCGTCGTCGGTGGGGAAGGTGTGGCAGGGAAGGCCCTCGACCATGCCGCCGGACTCAACGCCGCGGATGCGGCTGCACCACCCGTAGAGTTTGAAGGCGCGGGTGATATTGACGGCCATGCCGTACGCGGCGTTGGCCCAGGCGTAGTTGTCGTGCTTGCCGCCCTCGGTCTCTTCCTCGAACGCGAACTCCTCGACCGGGCTGGTCTTGGCACCGTAGGGCAAACGGCCCAACATGCGGGGCATGGCCAGCCCGACGTACTTGGAGTCGTCGCTCTCGCGGAAACTTCGCCACGGCGCGTACTCGGGCCCTTGGAAAATCTTGGTGAGATCGCGGGGGTTGGAGAGTTCCTGCCACGATTCCATGTTGAACAGGCTGGGCGAGGGGGCCGTGATGAAAGGGGCGTGGGCCGCCGCGGCGATCTGGCTCATGCCCGCGAGCATCTCGACGTCCGGGGGGGTGTGATCGAAGTAATAATCGCCCAGGAGCGCTCCGTAGGGTTCGCCGCCGGGCATGCCGAACTCGTTCTCGTAGAGCTTCTTGAAGAGGGGACTCTGATCCCAGAGCGTGCCCTTGAACTTGCCGATGGTTTTGCTGAGGTCTTTCTTCGAGATGTTGAAGACCTTGATTTTCAGGGTCTCGTCGGTCTCGGTGTTGTTGACCAGGAACGACAGCCCCCGCCACGACGACTCCAACGCTTGAAAGTCGGGATGGTGGATGATGGCGTTCACCTGCTCGGTCAGTTTCTTGTCGATCGCGGCGATCATGGCCTCGATCGATTTGACGGCGTCGTCGGAGATTGTGCTCACGCCTTCGAGAGCCTGCGCGGCGAGGGTCTTGACGGCCGACTCGATGGCCTCCTTCGCGCCCGAGGTCTTGGGCTTGAACTCCTTCTGGAGAAGAGATTCGAGTTCATTGCCCTCGAACTGAATGCCGGTAAGGCCTTGAGACTGCGTGTTGGTTTCGGACATCGCTTCTTCCTGTTCAATCGACCCGTCGGAACGGGGGTCGGCTAGGGAGTCAAAGGGGGCACGATTAGTGAGGCGGGACACAGGCAACTCATAGGCAAATGGGCCCATGCCGCCTCCGAAAGTGACGGGCAAGGGATGCCCGTGCCACGACGGGTTCAGGCCGGAGGCTTGGGGGCCGAGGCGAGGCTCTTCATGAGTTCGGGATCGTTCATCAACTTCCCGACCAACTGCTCGGCCCCGGACTTCCCGTCCATGTACGTGAGAAGGTTCGCCAGTTGGGTGCGGGCCTCAAGCAGTTTACGGAGCGGTTCGACGCGCTGCGCGACCGCGGCGGGCGAAAAATCGGCCATGCTCTCGAAGGTGATATCGACGGCGACGTTGCCCTCATTCGTCAGTTTATTGGGAACGTTGAAGGCCACGCGGGGCTTCATGCTCTTGAGACGGTCGTCGAAGTTATCGACGTCGACCTCCATGAACTTGCGATCGGCGACCGGGGCCAGCGCTTCGGCGGGCTTTCCCGAGAGGTCGGCCATCACGCCCATCACAAACGGCAGACTGATCTTCTTCTTCGCGCCGTACAACTCGAGGTCGTACTCGATCTGAACACGGGGGGCTCGGTTGCGGGCGATGAATTTCTGGCTGCTGGCTTTGGCCATTGGTGGTACCTCTCTGACGTAAGGCTGCTAGGGGTGCGGACGACCGCGATTGCTCGACAGGCTTCTATAGCATACACAATCGCGGCACGATTCGGGAACCAAGAGTCACAGGATAGCAGAAAACCGGACTTTCGAAAGGGCGGAGCCGAAAAGGGTTGGGGTTGGATCGAGAGTGATTCTCGGCGTAGGCCGAAAGGCTGGAAGGACCCGACCACACCGGCGTGGAGTGCCGCTCACAGCAGCAGACAAGTTATGGGACGTTGCCTCGGCCTCGGCGGCTGGCGGTCTTGACATCATCGGATTTCCGCCATGGATGTCCTGCCACTGAGAAAGGTAGCCCAGCCGCTCTTTGGCGCGCGGTGGATCTTTGAACGGCGAAGGTTGACGTCAAGCGGCGGGGGGCGAAGCGGGCGGCGTGCTGATGCGCTTCAGGATATCGATGGCCGCAGGATCGAGAACGCCCACGATATCGAGAAAGTTGCGGTTGGCCATGAGGCGGGCGCAGTTGATGATGATCGGGACCGGGCTGGAGGGCTCGGCCTTCTCGTAGTAGGTGATGATCCGCTCCATGGCGCGGACAGCGTCGCCGGTGGAGTTGACGGTGCCCGCGATGCTCGGCGCGGCCGGGCCGGAACTGGTGGACGTCGCCGGATCGGAAGGGCTGACGACACCGTCCGGGCCGGGAATGCGCCGACGGATCTGTGAGCCAGCGTCCTTGAGCAGCGTACGGATCGGCTCGAAATTCGGCCCTTTGCTGTTGCCGAGTTTGTCGTTGAAGATTTTATCGATCGCCTCGGCGCTGGCCTGGGCTTCTTCCGCGGCTGTAGCCAGGGTTTCGAGCACCTCCTTATCGGTGTCTTGAAACGCCCCTTCGATAAGGTCCATCGTGGGCTTTGCACGCCCGCTCTTCTCCTCGTCGGCGGTCAGCGCGATTTTGCCCCCCGCGATGGCGATGTCGCGGAGTGAAAAACTGCCGACCAGGCGGGACTCGCAGAGGGGCGCCTCCTGGAGGCGGTCGAGGAACCGGAGTTTGTCGCCGAAAGTGGCCATGGGCGTGTACAGCGGCGAAAGCGACATCAGCCGCTCGGTAGGGTCGTTGTTGTCCTCGGCATCGAGTTGCGGAAAGACCGGCTCCCAGTAGATCGTGAGGAGGGTTTCAAGCACCTTGAGGCCGTCGCGGATGCCGATGTAACCCTCTTGCCGAACGGCGGCGAGCGTCATCAGGACGATGATCTTCAGGTGCTTGCCGCGGGCCGAGAGCTCGATACCGATGTCGCGTATCTCACGCCAGTTGGGTTCGGCCGCTTCCGTCCCGAACTGGTCGGACGCGGTGCCCTCGGCCTTGCGGTCCAGTTCGAGATAGCGGGCGTCGTAACGGAGGTTCTCTCCGCAAGGGGCCGCATCCGAGAGCGGCTTGATGAGATTTTCGACGTTGATGAGAGGCAAGAAGGAGAGCCCCGGGAGAGAGTAAGGACTGAAAAAACGGGCGGGCGGCGAACACCGGTTGGGCAACAGTCGGCGGGCCCATCAATCGGGCCCGCCGACCAGAAAGGTGCGGGGATCGATCAACGGCGCGAAATCTTCAGGCCCGTGATGGCGGCGAAGAGTTGACCGTGCAGGACCGAGGTGCCTTTGTAGAGTTTACCGATCATGTTGAGCTTGACGACCTGGGCTTCGCGGGGGGCAAGGCCCAAGTCGTCGATCATGGTGAAGGCCTCGCCCATCTTGGTGAGGTAGTCGATCGAGGCCTGGGCCGCGGGGACGGCCGCTTCCTTGGCCTCGGCTGTTACCAATTCGATGTCGTTAAAGACCGCCTGCTCGTCGGCGGACAACTGCCCGTTCGCGAGACGGTCGAGGAACTGGCGGAATCCCATCCCGTCGGCGTCGTCGTCCGGGACGGTGACCGCGTAGACCTCCCAGGCGGCGTCGATCGCCGCGGTGATCTCTTTATCGCGCCCCTTGAGATTTTCGCGGTAGTACCCCACGACCTTTTCGGCCGAGGAGACCGGCACGCGGGGGACGGCGACCCGGTAATCGCTCTCTTCGGGCATGATGGCGCCCTCGAGCGTGCTGACCCGCCCATCCGGGCCGCTTTCGCGGGGGCGGGGGTAGAGGTAGATGTTGCGACCGCCGAGGGAGAGCAGCAGTTCGTCGGCATCGATGTCGCGGACGTTGACGCCCAGGTCGATCAGATCTTCACGCAAGGCCCGGCTGACGGTGGTCTGGGTAGTCACTTCACGCGATTCGGTGTCACGAGGGATGGCCCCGGCAATGTCGTTGGCAACGTTGCCCGTGGAGTTGCCCTGAGCACGGGAGAAGACGAGCGGCCGGACGGTGGCTCCGCCGCCGGAGCCGCGACGGAGAATGTTCGAATTGATCGTGAAACCGTCCTTGGTCTGGAAGCGGCTGAAACTGCCGATGTTGCCTATCAGGCCGCCGGTTCCGTTCTGCATGAACGTTGGAGAGTCCCCATCCGACTCGACGACGCGGTTGTCGGCGCCGTCGGGACCGATGTTGAGATCGATAGACCCGCCGGAGGCGACGGTCACGGCATCGTTGCTCAGTGTGAAAGCAGCGGAAGGAATCTGGTCGGCGGCGCCGCTGGGGGGCGTGGCAACCGCCCGGTTGCCCATGCTACGAAGGATCACGCGTTCCGATCGGATGCGGACGTCGCCCACGGCCCCGACGTCGCCCAGGCGCACGATGGTGTCGTCGTTCGCGTTATTGCCGTCGTTGGTGTCCGCGGTGTCGGCGGCATTGATGTTGAGGGCGCGGGTGCTGAGGATGCGCTCGCCCCGACCGACCTCAAAGGCCACGTTGCTCTCCCCCAACAGGTTGTTGGATCCCGAGCCAATGAAGACGTTGAAAATGCCCGAGCCCTGATCGGTGACGAGCGTGCCGCTGGAGTCATAGTCACCGAAGACGATCGAGGCGGCGTTGCCGGTGCGCGCGATCGGCAGGCTGACCCCGTTCACGGGCTCGGTGGTGGAGGAATTGATGCGGACGCTCAAGATACGTGCGGACGCTTCGCCGATGTCGCCGCCGATCTTGAAGGGCGTCGTCACGATGTCCGGGAGGGTCGGATTATTGACCGATGAAATATCGATGTCCCCGGTGAGGTCTGATTGTAACACGAGCCTGTTCGACGGGGAATTGGTGGAGATGGCGACGGCACTGCCGGCCTGTTGATCGATGAAGACTTCGCCAAAGTTCCCGTTGATGATCGCGTTCCCGGTGAGGTTGAGGCCTCCCAGCAGGAAGACGCCGTTGGTGGCGGAAACGGTCCTGCCGGTCGAGAGCCTCCCGGCGTTGACCACGATCGATGCGGAGGCGGTCGAGCCGACCGGGCGTGCGGCCATGAGGATTCCGGAGGCTGTCACACCGGTGTTCACGGTCGCATCCGTGGAGGTGCTGGTGCTGACGTACGTTTGATTTCCGGTGGTGGTGACGTCGGTGACATTGACCCTGCTGCCCCGGAGGCTTGTGGTGTTGAGGGGTGCCAAGACGGCGCCGATGCCGCCGCCAGCAACGACCGCCCCGGTCCCGACGACGGTAAGGTTGGAGCCGCTGCCGACGACGCCCGATCCGAAGGTAACGTTACCGCCGTTGACCACCAAGCTCTCAGCCGCGTTGCCAAGGACTACATCAACCATCAGCGTGTTCTGGAAATCGATGTCACCGCCGGTGAGGGTGAAGGTCTGACCGTCGTTCGTGGGGTCCAAGATGACGGCATCGACGTAGGTCTGAGAGAACTGGGTGGTGACGTTGCTGTTGAGCGTCGTCGTCCCACCCCCATTCACCGTGAACGTGTTGAGCGACGACCCAGCGCCCACGGCATCCCTGAAGAACGTGGCGCCGGAGGTGCTCGCCGTCAACGAGCGCGGCGTGTTGTTTGCATCGGAATCGACCGTTGAGTCAAAATCAATCGGGGCCGTTCCGGCGTCGAAGATCGAGTTTGCCGTCAGGATCACGGGGCTGCGGTACACCTGGCCAGCCGTTCCGGTCGTCGTGACGCTCTGCACCCGGATGGTGCCCGCGGTTGAGTCGAGCGTCGAGAGGATCGCCGCGCCGCCAAAGGTGGTGGTGCCTGTGCCCGAGTTGGTGGTGAGGGCCGCCGCGGAGCCTGTGAGGATGCCGTCGAAGGTGATGGCGCCGTTGGCGGTGTTGATGTTCTGCGTTGCCGGTGTCAGGTTGACAGGGCCGGTGGCGGTGATCGCGCCGCCGGAGGTTGCCAGATTGCCGTCAAGCGTGATGCCCGAAGCGCCGGTGTACGTCTGCGAGCCGGTGGTGTTGACCGCGCTGACGCTGACGGTGTTGCCGCGGGCGGTGAGTGAGGCCAGCGGCGTCGTTGCCCCTGCCGCACCAGTGACCACAGCGTCTCCCGCGGCGTCGGCATCGAGGGTCAGCGCGAACCCACCGTCGACGGTTCCGGTGATGGTGATGTCGTCGGTCGCGGCAGCGCCGGCCGTGGTGATGACGGTGTCGCTTGTCAGTGTGACCGGTCCGGTCAGCCCGATCGCGCCGCTGCCGGTGCTCGACAGATCGGCGCCGACATTGATCGAGGTGTGGTTGATCGTTTGGCTGCCCGATGTGATGATGGACGCGGTGTTGGTGAACGTTGAACCGTCACTCGTGAAGGAGGCGGCGGTGATGGCACCATCGACGCTGACGACGCCGCCGTTGAGGTCGGCGCTGCCTGTGCTGGTGACACCCGCGTTGATGTCGATGTCGGCCGAGTTGGCGGTGTA
>CAZJXA010000014.1:26744-28641 GCA_964549785.1 uncultured Phycisphaeraceae bacterium
CCGCGTTGATGTCGATGTCGGCCGAGTTGGCGGTGTAGGAACCCGAGGAGGCCACCGCGGCGTTCTGATCGATGGTGGCGCCGGTGAGCGTGACCGCGCCCGTTCCGGCGGTCTGAACACCGCCGATGATGACCGCCCCGGTATGGTTGATCGTTTGGGCACCGGTCGTGGTGATGGTGCCTGGACCCGTGCTGGTGAAGGCAGCGCCGGTGCTGGCGAACGTTGAGGCGTTCACGGCGTTTGAGAGGTTCACTGTTCCGGCGTAGGTCTGGGCTCCGATTGTGCGGGCCATACCGAGGATGTTGATGACGTTGCCGGTTGCCGTGAGCGAACCGAGTTCCACGCCGTCGCCCGCACCGCCGCCGATGGCGCCCTGGAACGAGGTGGTGCCACCGGTGCCCGAGTTGACCGTGAGGTTGCGTGCAGGGGCCGCCGCGTCGTCCGAGATGGTGCTTCCGAACGTGATCGCGGCACCGGCCGGGGTGGGTCCGCCCGTCGTCGCGACCGTGACATCTCCGCAGATGACGACCGGCATCGAGAACGTGATGGCCGATCCAGAAGTGATGACGTCGTCGCAAACCCGGGCGGTTCCGTTGCCGCGGAACACCACGGCGTCGGTGAGGCCCAAGGGCCCGTCGATCGAGATGCCGCCGGTGCTGCCTTCTCGTCCGAAGAAGACGGTGTTGAAACCATCAGCCAAGAGCGCGAGTTCGGCGGCGGTGATATCGAGTTCGTTGCTTTCCTCGGCAGAATCGGTGGCGGCTCCCAGGCGGGTGAGCGTGACGGTGTCGCCCGCGGCGAGGTTGTCGGCGTCGCTGAGCGGCTGGAGGCAGAGGTCAAAGCCCGGGCCCGTCGGGGTGACGGCACCGGTGAAATCAATCTCATCGCCCGTCAGCACCAGGTTGCCGCCGACAGACACCGTGCCGAGGAAGATGAGGCCGGCGCCAGCGTCCGTATCGAGCGGGTCGGTCGCGGTGATCTCGATGCCCGGACCGGTGGTGAGGTTGTTGCCGACCGTGAGCGAGGCGGGCGCGATCGAGGCGTTGATGATCACGCCGCTGCTCGCGTTGAGGCGGAGATCGGTGTTGTTGACACGGCTGAGGCCGAAGCCGGTGGGGATCGTCAGCGTGCCTTCACGGCTGGTCACGGTGTACAGGAAGTCGGTACCGACGTTCGGGAAAACGGTCAAGCGCGCCACCAAGAACTGGGAATCACGCGGCAACTGTCCCGCGCCGCCCGCATCGCCGTCGGCCCCAGCCACGATGGAAGCATCCTGGGTGAGGGTGAGCGAACCGGCGTTTCCGGACACCGGGTTGATAGAGAACTGCGGGCTGTTGGTGGTGACGTCAAAGGTCGAAGCCAAACCCCCGCCCGTTCCATCGCCCGCGACCAGCGTGATGGAATGCCCGGAGAAGAAGCCGGAGCCGAGGACAAGGTTCCCAGAACCATCGGTGCCGGAAGCGGCCACGACGGAACCACCGTCCGTGTTGATGTCGCCGTCGTGCGAGACATCTCCAGTAAAGGTGAGCGTGGCGGCGGCGTTCGTGGTGGT
Source organism: uncultured Phycisphaeraceae bacterium (assembly GCA_964549785.1). Taxonomy (GTDB): domain Bacteria; phylum Planctomycetota; class Phycisphaerae; order Phycisphaerales; family UBA1924; genus JBEIUO01. The sequence continues at coordinate 28,297 of CAZJXA010000014.1, forward strand.
AACGTCACCATCGGCGGAGCCGCTGAAATCTTGGCCGGTCGCGGTGAACCCGTCGCGGGCAAGGACGGCCTGACCGATGGCAACATTCCGGGCGGCGCCCAGGACGACGCCCCCGGAGTTGGTGGTCAGTGTGCCCGTTCCCGCAGTGGCGATGTCGCGAGCGGAATTGACGAAGACGTCACCGCCCGACGCCACCGGAGCATTGATGAAAACATCGGTGCCGGTGGAGGTGGCGGTATAGTCGAAGGCACCGGTGATGGTTGCGGAACCATTCTGCGTCACCGATGCCCCTGTGGTGGCGATGGCACCGCCCGTAGCGATCTGAGCCCCACCGACGACCACAGC
>CAZJXA010000015.1:0-28089 GCA_964549785.1 uncultured Phycisphaeraceae bacterium
CTCCCGGCCCCTGCCCGTGAGGTCGCTCCGTGCGGGGTACGCCGCCACCTACCTGATGTCCGCGATGACCGGCGGGATCGTCGCTGGCATTGCCAGTGATGGGGAACTCTCGACGGGCCGCGCGTGGGTGATCTGGGCCTGGGTGACGGGCACAATCGCGGTGGCGAGTTTGCTGGTGGTCAAGAAAGTGGCGAAGCGCGAGATCGCCAAGATCCAGATGCGGCAGCGGATTCTCGGGGCGCCCCAGGCGGCGGTGAAGGCCGCGGTTGCCGGCGTTTCGGCCTGCTGCGCGAAGGCACGGTGCGCTGCCAACGGAGATTCGGCGAGGGCCGCAGCGAAGTGGTTCGCCGGTTCGGCCTCGGTTGGTGCCAAGTCGGCATGGGACGAGTCGTGCAAGGCCGCGAACGTCGCCCGCGAACACGTGAAGGCGAAGGCGCCCGGCTGGAAGGCCCGCCTTGCACCTTATTTCACGGGTCGGACTTCGGGGGCGAAAGCGGACACATCGGTCGCCGGTTGAGTCGGCTTGTTCTCAACCTTTCGACGAATGCCTCTCCCGCAACCCAACACCCCGCCACGGACGCGACGCAAGCGGCCGGGTAAAACGGTACGGCGTAGCGATCGATTCCGCTGAAGAGGTGGAACGCGATCACGGCGTGATGGACCAGTGGGGTGGCGAGGAGTAGCGCCGTCGGCCAACGTCTCCGGGCGATGAGGGCGGCCACTCCGAGAATCCAACCCACCGCCAAGTACGGGCGTGCGTTGCGGGCTGTGCGGAACCACCAGTCGAAGATTGACGCGGCATCGGATTGGCGCCACGCCTCCATCGGCCTGCGTGTTCGTACTGCGAGTTCCGCAACCCGCGACCTCTCCAAGTGAGTGAAGGTCTCGGGGTCGTTCCACCATGTGGTCGGCGGGCCCGGGTCAGCGCCGGGTGCCCGCACCGCGAAGGCGCGAAACCACCAGACATTCTCCTTGAAGGCCGCTGCGATCCGGACCCGCAGCCCCAACAGATTGGCGAACGCCCTCCAACGAAGTCGCGTTGTCTCCTTGCGATGCTTCCGCACGGTGTGGTCGACCACGACCGCGGCCCGGGCGTTCGCGGCGGCCCACGGCGAGAGGTCCGCGAAGCGGTGGGCGAGGAGTGAACGCGTATTGAGAACCTCCAACAATTCGTACCCGCCGAAGAAGGGTTGAGCGGCACGCTCCACGACCGCGCGGTGTTGCTCCTGAGTGAAGATCGCTGGATTGTCGAGGTCGATCAGGCCGGCGTCGGCAAGCCCGAGCATGCGGGTAAAGTCGCCGCCAATCGCGAGGGTGTATTGACCGTCGGTGCGGCGGATATGCAGCACACGCGGGACCAGGCACGCCGCGACGACGCCGCCCGCGACGAGCGCGAGCAGTGCAGCGCGAGCGAACGCGCGACGGCCCGCCCAGGGGCCGGATTGTGCGCGGCGGTTCGCCAAGAACCACGCGGCCGCGGCGATCGACGGAACCAGCGCCGCGAAGACTTGAACGTTGGCGCGAATAAGCGTCGCCAGCGCGAGAACCAGCCCGCAGAGCGCGAGCCTCCAGGCGGCCCCGGACCAGCGCGGGTGCGAGCCGGCCCCCACTGCCAGCCAGACCGAGAAGATGAACGCGAACCCGCAGATCGTTTCAGTGAGAAGCATGCGCTCGTACATCAACCCCACCGGGTCGAGGCCGACGAGCAGCAGCACGAGCGGCCCCGCGAAGGATGTCCCGGGAATGGCTCGCCGGGCGACGAGGCCCGCGAGGCACGCCGTGGCGAGCCCGGCCGTGGCGTGCAGCGCAGCCACCATGGTGGAGAGTGTGCCGAACCGCATCAGGGCCGCAAGCAGGATCGAGTATCCGGGCATTCGCCATGCGTTGAAGTGCGCGCACGAACCCGTGTCGTGCACGACGATTGCATTGACGGCATATTCGACGCTGTCGCCGGTAAGGACCAAGGGGACATTGATCGCGGCGAACGCCTTGATGCCGGCGACAAGCACACACGCCGCCCCCCACATCACCCACGTTCGCCAGCCCCGCCACCGCGTGCCGATGCGCGGCCGCGGCACGGCCCGACCGTTGCGGCCGTTCATCGCGGCCCTCGTGCCAGCCGCAACATGCCGAAGACGAACCCCATCATCGCGAACTGCCCGCCCAGGGCCACGAGCGTCGCCCCCAGGATCATCGGCCGCAGCGTTGACCGGGTGTCGAGTTGGCCCAAATCGGCCTTGATCCACGCGAGCACCGGCAGCCCGATGAGGACAAGGCCGGCCGCAACGCACACCGAGCCGCTGAGGAGGCCCCATCCCGGCGTCAGCCAGGCGAACGCGAAGCGGACGTGAGGAGCCGCTACGCCGATCTCGTGCTCGAGCGCGTGAACCCGCAAGGCCCCGGCGGTGAGCACCGCCTGGGTTCCGAGCAACATCATCAGGCTCGATGCGATCAGTGTGTGAACGTCGAGCGTCACGCCCCCCAGGGTGGCCGGCCCGACACCGACCCAGATGGTGAGGATGAGCCCGATGATGACGAGCGAAAGGCCGGGAACAAAGAGCGTCCAGCGGGGTGAAAGAAGCAGCATGAATTTGAGATGCCGCCATCCGTCCCGCCAACTCCGCAGGTGCGGGGGGCGACCACGGTTGTCTTTGTGAAGGGTGATCGGCACTTCGGCGAGCCTGAGCCCCGCGAGCGTCGCCTTGACGACCATCTCGCTCGCGAACTCCATCCCGCTGGTTCGCAGGTTGAGCCCCAGAATCGGGGAACGCCGGAATGCCCGCATGCCACAATGAAAATCACCGACCGGCGATTGAAAGAGCACTCGCCCGACGCCCGAGAGCGCGGGGTTCCCGATCCATCGGTGTTTCCAAGGCATGGCGCCGGGACGGATGGTTCCGCCCCGCATCGGGAAGCGGTTGCCCATCACAAGATCCGCCCCGTCTTCCAGGGCCCTGATCATGGGGCCGGCCTCGGCGAGGTCGTAGCTTTCGTCCGCATCGGCCATCACCACGAGTTCGCCGTTCGCAGCGTCAATGCCAGCACGGATCGCCGAGCCGTAGCCCTTGAGTGGCACATCGATGACGCGCACGCCGCGGGCCAGGGCGATCTGCCGGGATCCGTCGGTGCTGCCGTTGTCGGCGACGATGATCTCCGCCCGCACCCGTTGCTCCGCGATGCACTGTGCGGCGGCGTCGAGGCAACGGCCCAGCGTGCGGGCCTCGTTCAGACACGGCAGGATGAACGACACGCGGCAGGCGGGTGCGGCGCTGGGATCGGGCGGTGCGGCGGTGGGCGGTGCGGGCGTCATGGGTCGAGAACGATCTTGACCACTTCGCGACTGCCGACGTCGCCACCGGCCACATTCTCGGAAGACAACGCGATATGAGCATCGAGTACGGCGCGGTGCCAGACACTGACATCGGCAGTCGCCAGATGCTGCGGTTGTATCCAAACAGCCGCGTGGCCGGCCTCTGCACGGAGCGGGACTGAGTCGCAGGGGGGCTGGGCGTCAAAGAACGTCGCGATCCACTCAGAGCCCTTCCACAACTCGAAACGCCGAGACAGCGGCCCCACCGACCATCCGAGTTCCTCATCGAGTTCCCGCCGGCCGCAGGCCTCTTCGGATTCGTCTTCCTCGCGGCCGCCGCCAAAGCACGTGAGCGAGCCGAGGTGATGCGGTTCGATCGGGCGTTGCTCCAGCAGATAGCCGCGTTCGGGACAGTGCAGGATGACGCAGCAGTAGCGGGGTCGCATTCGGAGGTATTCTTGACCACGACCCGGACGCGGGCCCGACGCAGCCTGACTTGTGACTTTGCCGTTGCCGGAGCCAAGGGGCCTCCGGGAGAAAAAAAAGCCCCGCGAAAAGCGGGGCGCGGGGGGCGACAGGATTAAACCGAGAGCGGCGGTCCGTTACTCCCGCAGGTCGCGCATCATCTCACCGAGGGCGGAATCGAGTTTTTCCGGAGTGTCGTACGTCCCGGCCGCGATCTGGTCACGGACGGAGGCCACCAAGTCCCGACGAATCGTCGGGAGTTGCGCGAGTTTTCCAAGGTACGTCGCCATGACTGAAACCTCCACCTGATCCGGCGCTCGGCCGGAAATTCCACTACTTGGCACGCCCGCGGCGTGATCCAACACGTAACACGAATTCCGCACCCCAGCGGCCTTTGCCGATATCTGAACGGGGTTCCGCGCTGAACTTTCTGACGCTGCGATTTGCTCTGTCATACAACCGCTCCTAACGACACTCCGGGAACGCGCGTGGGTGGGATGCTCCGCATCCCTCTAGTCGAAGCCGTGCCTTTCACGGGGCTGCTCGGGGGATTTGCCCCGTGCGACGGCCCGACACGCGCAGGAGATTATCCCCAGTGATCCGGCTTTACGTCCGGATCGACCGCCTGTTCGTGCGAGTCCACACGCGAACACGAGGCTGGCTGAAGTTGGTCGCAGTTCCGTGCGACCGATCGACCCGCAGGTAACTCCTCAAAGCCTGACCTACCAATCATCCGTCCATGGGAGGAACCGTGCGGGGCCGTTGTAGGTATCGTCCGAGAGTGGGTCATATCACTACAATCTGAACGGAGCGTGAAGAAATCCATAGAGAGTTGATGAATATACACTTAAAGGTAATAACCCTATTCCGGACTTTCCGGAAAATTGGGGGTTTTTTCAGGTCGGCCTCATCCTTGTTCTGCGGCTGCGCACTTTTTGCGCTCGGCGGTTGCACCGGCGCATCAAAAGTGGCCGAAATCGACCCAACCCTTGCAATGGCCGCGGAAGAGCCCGACCTGTCCCCATGGTTGACCGGAACGCGGCCCAAGAGGGATATCGGGATCGGACGTGGCGTCCCTGTTGGCGACGATGCGCTCTCGATGGCCCGCGGGGTGATGGGGAGCGCGATCGTTGACGACCCGATGACAGAAAACGAACGACTCGGCCTGTGGTCGATTGTCATTATCGTGCTCCGCGGCGAGGGAGCTGAGGCTGCCGCTCGCGAGGCACAGGGACGGATCGCCGCCACCGGTCTTCGCGGCACCTACATCGAGAAACGCGGCGAATCGGTCGTGGTCGCGTTTGGGCGGTACGAGCAGCCGACCGCGGACGACGCCCAGATGGACTTGGTGCGTATCAGGGCCATGATTGTGGATGGCGAGCAGCCCTTCTTGGGCGCAGCCCTGACGCCCCCGCCGTACGAAACGGTCGGCACCGTTCCGCAGTTCAACCTCCTGGTCGCGAAAGACCTGCCGACGAACCGCAAGTGCATCTACACCCTTCAAGTGGCCCAATATTGCAGGCCGGATGCCACCCAACCTTCCATCGCGGAGCGCGAGGAGTTTCGGCGGGCGGCCGAGCAGGCCGCGGTGCTGCTGCGACGTGAGGGGGAAGAAGCCTACTACTTCCACGGGCCGCGGATGAGTGTGGTATCGATCGGGATGTTCAACGACACCGAATACCGGACTCAGAACAAGCGGGCGTTGGAGAACTCGGAAGCCACGGTCATGCTGACGCGACCGGTCGAGAGCATGGAGATCAAGCAGGCGCGGTCGCGACAGCCCTACAACCTTGTGAACGGGGCAGCGATGAAGACCCGAGCGAAGGGGGCGGACAACGCCCGCGTTCAACCGAGCATGATGGTCGAAATACCGCGGTAATCACGATTGAAGCCCCGGATCGCGCAGCACGACTCATGGAAGCCTTCGTCTCTCCAGCCTTCACCTTCCCCGCCGCGCTCCGCCTGACGCACGACCTGCAGTACCAAGCGGTGCACGCAGCGCGGATGCGGAAGAACGTCGGGCCGCTCTCGATCGGCAGCCTGCCGAACCAACTCCCGCACTGGCGGCTGGGCCTTGCCGTGTCTCGAAAGTGCGGCAACGCCGTCACTCGGAACCTGGTCAAGCGACGGATCCGCGAATCGTTTCGGCTGGCGCAGCACGACCTGCCTCGGCTGGAGGACGGCACCGGGCTGGACATCGTGGTGAGTCCGCGTGCGCACCACGCGATGACCTTGGGAGAGCATCAAATTCTGTTGAAGGAGGTCGCCGCGCAGTTGATCCACGCTTGGAACCAGCGCCTCCTCAAGCGGAAGGACGCCGCGCCATGAATCCGTCCGCAGGCCGCACGCCGATTTTTTCGTGGCCGTTCATCGCGTTGATCCGGGCCTACCAATGGACTCTTTCACCCTTCGTCGGCCGCCAGTGCCGCTATGAGCCCACCTGTTCGCACTACGGCGTTCGGGCCTTCAGGGTGTACGGGCCCGTGAAGGGGATGTCGCTCACGCTTCGGCGATTGGCGCGCTGCCACCCGTTCGCCAAGGGCGGATACGACCCGGTGCCGCTGCCATGATTTGGCGGCTCTCCCACGACCGTTCGCTCGATCTCTCGGCGCCGCGTGTGATGGCGATTATCAATATCACCCCCGACAGTTTCGCGGATGGGGGCCGCACCTTCGACGTTCCCACGGCTTTGGCCGCCGCGCGGAAGGCCGTCGAGGCCGGCGCGGCGATCCTTGATTTGGGCGCCGAATCAACCAGACCGGGCGCAGGCCGGGTGCCGGACGATGAGCAACTGCGACGGCTCTTGCCGGTGGTGGAAGCCATCCGGCGCGGGAACGACCCCTTCTCGACCACCCCCATCAGCATCGACACCACCCGTGCGGCGGTGGCGGCCGCCGCGCTCGACGCCGGGGCCGATGCGGTCAACGACGTTTCCGGCGGCAGCGACGACCCCGCGATGATGGCGCTGGCCGCTGGGCGTGGGTGCGGGTTCATCATCATGCACCGGCTCGCTCTGCCGGCCGCCGATACGTTCTCGGATCGGTATGCAAATGCCCCCGATTACGCCGGGGGCGTCTGCGGGCATGTTCATGCCTGGCTCCGCGTGCAGCGGGTGGCGGCGATCGACGCGGGCGTCGATCCGGCTTCGATCATCCTCGACCCCGGGCTGGGTTTTGGGAAGTCTGTCGCGCAGAATTTGGACCTCATCCGCTGCACTGGTCGCCTTACCGACACTGCGCCGGTCTTGAGCGCGCTCTCCCGCAAGAGTTTCGTCGGCCGCGTCGCCCTCGGTCGCGATTCCACGCCTGACGAACGTCGCGCCGGCACACTCGGGCTCTCGATCGCGCACCTTCACGCCGGGGCGAGGCTTTTCCGTGTCCACGACGTTCGGGAACATGTGGAGGCGCTGGCTGCGGCCTTCGCGGTCGATGCTCGAGAATCCGATCTGTGAGGCCTAGGGTGAGCCGGTCGGTGCTCGCCGCCCCGCTCTCCCGCCAGCCGTACGACGCTGTCGACTCCTGAAATGCACGAAAGGGTTCTCCGAACAATCGAAGAGTGGAAACCGTCGCGTCACTTCTTCTGGGTATTGGCCTCTCTGCGGCGTGCGGGCTCCGCATCTTTTTGCCCCTGTTCGTGATGAGCCTCGCCTCCAAACTCGGCCTTACTGAACTCTCGGAGGGGTTTGCGTGGCTTGGCTCCTGGGCCGCGTTTATCGGGTTCGCGACGGCGTGCACCGTGGAGGTCGTCGCGTATTACATCCCATGGCTCGACCACGCCCTGGACACCATCGCAACCCCCGCAGCGTTTGTCGCGGGCACTGTCGCGACCGCCTCTCACATGGGTGACTTCCACCCCGCCATCGGTTGGGGAACCGCGATGATCGCCGGCGGGGGACTTGCGACCACCATCAAAGCCGGTGCGGCCACCGCCCGCATCGCCTCCACCGCGACGACCGGCGGGCTGGGCAACCACGTGGTCAGCACGATCGAGAACATCGGTGCCTTGGTGCTCAGCATCATTGCCATCGTGGTTCCGGTCGTGATCGGCTTCCTGTTGCTGATGGCGGTGGTCGCGATCTTCGCGTGGCGTCGCTCCCGCCGCCGCCGATTGACCCTGCTCGCGGCGTGACGCGCTCGGCCCGACCCCTGTACAATCGTGCTCCCCAATAGGAGCGGTGCCATGAACAGAGTGTCTCTCGCCGTTTGCGTCCTTCTTTCGACCGGCGGTTTGGCCTGGGGCCAATCTGGCAAAATGGCGGTGAAGCCCGCGAAGCCGACGCCGGTCGTCGCTCCCGCGAAGCCTGTCGTCCCCGCAACACCCGATGCCAAGGCCATTCTCGCGGCGTGCGCCAAGGCCGTCGCCGAGCTCAAGGCCTTCAGTTACCTGGGTGATTCTGTTGACACGGCCGACGCCGAGTCGGGGGCTGCGGCCTACACCGCCGAGGTTGCCGCCGCCCGGGCCGATGCCGGGGGCTGGAAGCTGTACGTCAAGGGGGAAGCCCGCTCGGGCAAGGATGGCAAGACCATGACGCCCTTCCACCTCGCCTACGACGGCGCCACCGCGAAATCGATCCGGGAGAAAGACAAGGTGGTCATCGAGCGCGAACTTGAATCGATGGAGGAACTCGCCACCTTCTTCAGCGGCCAATCGGCCCGCCACCCCGTGGCGTGGGAGATGCTGAGCGACAACGCGTTCACGAAGGCGAGTTCGGCGGTGCACGAAGGCACGGCTCAGGTCGCGGGCGTGGAGTGCGACATCGTCCTCATTGATGCGCCGGCCGTGACGAAGCCCGATGCGAAACCTGACGCCAAGCCCGATTCCAAGCCCGCCGCCAAACCCGCGGCGGTGGCCGACACGGTGGTGAACTCCGGCACGAGGCTCTTTATCGCCACGTCCGACCACCTCCCCCGCAAGATCGAGCGGTTGCGAACCACCGGTTCCGGCGACACCAAGGTCACCAAGGCCCGCGTCCTGACGATGGGCGAGTTTCATCGTGACTCCGACGCCGCTCTGAAGGCGTTTTCGATGAACGTTCCAGACGGGTATCGCGTCCGGGCCCCTGAAAGCGGCGGCGGGGCCGGCGAGAAGAAGATCACCCGCGGCAACCCGCGGGAGCGCACGCCCGCGAACGAGGGCGGCAAGGACAAGCCGAAGGGCAACGGCCTTCTGGCGGTGGGTGATATGGCTCCGGATTGGACGCTCAAGGACGCCGCGGGTGTCACCCACACGCTCTCGGACAAGAAGGGCAAGGTAGTCGTCATGGACTTCTGGGCGACGTGGTGCGGGCCGTGCAAGGCCGCCATGCCGGCGGTTCAACGGTTGCACAAAAAATTGGGTGGAGAATCGGTCGAGATCTTCGGCGTCAACACGTTCGAGCGGGGCGATGCCCCGGGCTATATGAAGAAGTCGGGCTTCACTTACGGCTGTTTGCTCAAAGGCGATTCGGTGGCGACCAAATACAACGTGAGCGGGATTCCCACGTTCTACGTCATCGGACCGGACGGCAAAATTCTTTGGAACGCCGTCGGCTTTAGCGCCGAACACGAGAAGGAAATCGCGGACGTGATCGCCAAGGCCGCGGCGAAATAAGGATGGCTCTGGCCGCGCACTCGCACCGAGATCGGGCCGCAGCGCTCCGTGCGGTCGCCGCAGCGCTCGAATCCCAACGCCCCGGCATCATTGCGCACACGTCCAAGGAAACGCACCTCACCCCCGAGGAACTCGCTCCCGAGTTTGACCGCATGGTCGGCACCCTGCGGCTCTTCGCGGCCACTATCAAGGACGGTTCGTTCTTCGAGGTCGCTTCGACCGATTCCTCCGAACCGAGCATCGGCCCGCCCCACACCCTGCGCGCGGTCCGTATCCCGGTGGGCACCGTCCTGGTGTTCGGTGCCAGCAATTTTCCGCTGTCGTATGGCGTGTGCGGCGGCGACACGGCCTCCGCCTTCGCCGCGGGATGCCCGGTCGTCGTCAAGGAACATCCGGCCCACCCCAAGACCGGTCGCTTGTTGCACTCGCTTGCACGCGAAGCACTCTCAAACCAAGGCTTCGAGGGGTGGCTCCGTTATGTGCGCCACACCGATCCGGCGGACCTCTCGGTCGCGGCAACCTGGGTAAAGGATCCGGGCATCGCCGCGGTCGGATTTACGGGGAGCGTCAAAGGCGGGTTGGCGATTGAAAAACTCGCGCAGCGCCGGGACGTTCCGATCCCGGTCTTTGCCGAGATGGGAAGCCTCAACCCGGTGATCGTCACTCCCCGGGCTCTGCGGGCCCGGGGGCCGGCAATCGCTCGGCTGCTCGACGCTTCCATCGGCATGCGCGTCGGCCAGCAATGCACCAAGCCCGGGATCATCTTCGTGGAAGAGGGGGACGACGTAAAAGATTTCGTCGGCGAGTTGATCGACCGGATGGCGCAGCGGCCCACGCGAAGGATGGTCGCTCCGTGGGTCGAGCGTTCATTCCAAACCCGCGTGAACTCCGTTTCGCGCGTCTCCGGCGTCACCTCCCATGGTTCCGGTTCGGTTCGCGGAGGCAGCAAACGGCACTGGTTATTCGATTGCGCACTCGCATCACTGAACCGGACCCGCACGCTCCGTGAAGAGATCTTTGGACCCGCCGTAGTGATTGTCCGAGTTCCGAACGGCACACTGCGGCTCGATACCGACTCATTGTCCGCAATGCTTGGCCGGCTTCCGGGCAACCTGACATGCACGCTGCACGCCGAACGTGCGGAGATTACTGGTGAAACGTGGCGGTTGCTCGCTCCCTCCGCCGGCCGCATCATCCTGAACGGCGTCCCAACCGGGGTGCGGGTGCATGACGCGATGGTTCATTCCGGGCCGTATCCGGCCTGCAATCGTCCCGAGTCCACGGCGGTGGGGACGCGGGCCATCGGGCGTTGGACGAGATCGGTCTGTGTGCAGACGGCGAGCCGTTGATCGGCCGCGCTTCTCATAGACCCCGGAACTATTTCTCTTCGACGTTGCCCGTCGGCGCCTGGCGGGCCGCCGCGGTTTCGTATAGCAGCTGCCGAGTCCCCATCAGGATGTTTTCCGGCGGTGCGGGGAAGACTTGATCGAAGGTCCGGGTGAGGCCCTGCTTAAAGAGTTCATCGAGTTCCTCCTTGTACCGTTTCACGAGTTCGTCGTAGGCGAACGCCTGGAGGTCTTCGGGCGCGGCGTCGTAGGCCTTTTCCGCATCGTCGAGGTCGAGCGCGATGACGAACTGGTAGAAGAACCCGCCCGACATGATTCGGAAGTCGGGCTCCATCTGGTCCATGCGGCGGTTCTCGCGGTCGATCGCGTTGGCCCGGCCCTGCTCCTGAAAGAAGAAGGTGTGGACGCGCTTCGCGAAATCGAACTGGCTGCGGAACAGGTCGGGGTCTTCACCCAACAGCCCGCTCGCATAGGCCGCGGAGAGGGCCCCGGTCACCTGGGCTACGGCGATGTACGGCGAGGTGTAACGGTCGGCGAGTTCCTTCTGCACAAACTCGTCCAACGGGAGCAGGAAGTCTTCGCGGGAGTCCGGGCCGACCAGATTGAAGCGCGGGTCGGTGCGCATCTTGGTCATCCACGAGGTGGCTTTGCCGATCTCGCCCCGGCGGTAGAAGAAGAGCACGGCATCGCGGAGGAAGTTTTCGTACCCGCCCAGGTATGGGCGATAGCCGCGGTCGTGCTGGTTGTCGGCCCACGAGCGGGAGACGAGTTCATCCAGGATGTCGCCGTACGACTGCACAAAGTGCGGGTTCGGCACGGTCTGGTAGAAGGCGTACTGATCGCCCGTGCGGAGGGCAAGAAAATCGACGTACATTTCGCCCGAGCGGAACAGTTCTTGAACCCCGTGCGCGACCATGCGGTCGGTGTTGATGAAGTCGTAATCGCGCTTGTTGTCGTTGGTCACTCGGCTGAGGCCGGCCTCCACGCCCTTCTGCCCCCAATAGACCCCGTGCGAGGCCGGGTGACGCCAATCCATCGGGCCGTACTTCTGCGTGTAGCGGATCATCCGCTGCGGTTCCATGTGGTATCGCTTCTCGAGCACCTCGCGCCGCACGAAGGCGATGAATTCGGTCCACGCCCCTTGGAGCGCGGGGTCTTCGAGGATCGGCACCAGCGGCCGGAGGTAATTCTCCTGGTCGAACTCCTTGCGGTCCATGAGCGTGACGCGGCTGGACCCTTTGAACGCCTTGAAGAGTTCGTACCGGTCGAGCAGATTCATCTCGAAACGATCGAGACCTCCCTCGGCTTTGAGCCGCTCCACCAGCGTCCCGACGGCGGGGGTTCTCGCGATCAGTTCCTCGAGTGAACCCGGCGCTTCCGCGATCGGTGTCAGCCAATCCACGTATCCCTGAATAGCGGTGTCGCGATCCCGGAACTCGGGCCGCATCGGAGGCGGCGGCCCGAGCACCACGCTCCACTCAGCGGCGAAACGGCGCTTGTAATACGGATTGGCGTCGTCGGTGTAGCCCTGGATTTTGTGCAGGAATATCCACGCCAGTTCCTTGTGCAGGAGCATGTCGTTGGGGTTGGCGGGAATCCCCTTCTCGCGCAGGATGCGCACGCCCTGGTTCACCCAGTCCCAGCGCTCGGTCTTGGTCTGCGTCGCGACCGAGATGTTGTACGCGAGATTCCACGCGTGGAAGACCCACACCCGCGGGAATCTCGGCTGGAGACGGGTGATAGCGCCCGCGAGCTCGACGGCCTCGTGGAACTTGCCCGCCTCCTTCATGTCGTTGGCACGAATCCAGAGGATATTGACGAACAGGCCCCGGAACGCCCCCATCGCGATCCCGGCCGACACCTCCCACGGTTGCCCGTCCTCAACCCGGTCGGTGGCGGCGATCCGGGCCCGACCCGCGACCGAACTCATCGACACCGAAAGCACCGTGGAAACGCCCATCGCGCCGATGAGCACGAGAGCGGCGAGGAGTTGAATGCGGGTGTTACGGGTCATGGGGATTGGGAGAGGCAATCGGCACTAGGCATTGGGCATTAGGCTGGGAATTTGGAATCGGCATCGAGCATTCGTGGCTCCCCGCCTCTGATTACGCCCCGGAATACATCGCCAGTTCGCGCTTCCGGAAGATCGCCCACGCCGCGAGGAACAGCGCGAACGTGGCCAGCGCGAGGACCGTCGTCGCCATAAAGACGCTTGACCATGGCAGCAACTGTCCGTCAACAAGGCGGGCCGTGGGCCGGAGGTCGCCGTAAATCTGGAACGTTCCCGCGACGCCTTGGGCGACCTTGGCGATGATCGTGGGGATCAGAAGCATCTTCCCATCGCGGTCCTCGGTCGCGTACATCTCGAGGGAAGACAGGATGAAGCGCGATCCTTCCGCCGAAAGGAACGTCACGAAGGAAACCAGGCACGCGACCGGGAAACTCAGAAACGTCGCCGCGGCGATCGCGAGCATGGCGAGGAACGCGAGTTTGACCCACAGCACGGCCATGACCCGCAGGAAGTTCATGCGGTAACTGCCGGCGGGGTATGAGATTTCGAGGGCCCCGGGCGGGAACATGATGGTCTCGGCGTTCGCCTCGCCGGTGCGGAAGTTCCCGTTGATGATGCGCACGGCGACGTTGCCATCGGCATCGACCACCCCGGGTAGCAGACGGATGGTGTTGAACTGACCGAGACCGATGGTCTCGGTAAAAGGGTAATCATTCGGGAATTGAAAGGTGAGTGTGTAGATGGAATCGGGCGCGTTCGACCCGGCATCTACCTTGTACCGCAGGAAAAGCGGCCGGTTGGTATCACGAACACCCTTGAGCCCCGTGAAGAGGTAGTCTTCGCGGGCTCCGGGCTCGATCGACCGGTACTGGCTCTGAACGCTGCTCCGCAAACCTTCCGCGACCTTCTGCTTGATCTCCTGGATCTTCTGATCCCGGATCTCAACGGTGTCGTCGTCGAGTTGTGAGATCATCTCTAACTCGGCCTCGACGCGGGCGTCCACGTTCTTCCCGAACTGCTCCTCGTCAACCTCAGGGGGTTCGGCAGCGGCCGTGCGGCGGGCCACGAGAACCTGCGTCTCCAGCACCACTCGGTCGTCGGAGACGCCCTTCTGGTTCTCGCTCACGTACGGGGCGCTCTCGCCGGAGGCCTTCTGGTCTCGCAGATACTCGGTGAATATGAAAATCGCCGACCCGCAGACCGCCATCAGCGCCAGCGCCAGGCCCGAAATCCCGATCCACTTGCCCAGCACATACTGCCAGTGCCGGACCGGCTTGGTCATGGTTTGCCAGATCACCTTGTCGCGTTGCTCGAAGCACACGGAAGCGACCGCGAACGTCAGCACCAGTACCGCAACGATCCAGAACGACCCCGCGGTCGCGTATTGCAGGAACGATTGGACCCGGTACCGCAGCGGCTGCTCGGGGTCCAGAATCGCCGGCAACGCCGCCAGACCAAAGATCAGCAGCACGATAAAGACCAGTGAGATTTTCATCCGCACGGCCTCGGCGAGGACGTTCTTGGCGATCGCGAACGTCGCCCCGGGAAGCGAAAAGAGCATCGCCAGCAGCCGCATCAGCACCGAAAAACAACCCGCCAACACCACCACCCCCCCCACCATCAGGGCGGGGCCGCGGGTCGACGGAAAGAGCGAGAGCGGCCACACCACCGCCGCGGCGACTGCGCCCAGCGCCAGCGCCGTGAGCCCGAGGCCGAGCCAGATAATGCCCAACGCGAAGGCGGCACTGATGGCGATGGTCGCGCCGACGCCCGACGCGTCCTGCTTCGCGGAAAGAACTTCGTTCACGAGTTTCGCGGTGGCGCTCAGCGTGGTTGCCTGGGGAAGATTCGCGGCGGGGTCGGCCCTCGAACCTTCCGCAGAGGCCGGGTTGCCGTCGGCGTCCGCCCCTGCGCCTCCCGGGGTCACCTGGGCGGGGGGCGAGACATCATCCAGGGTGATAGCGGCCGAGGAAGGCGCGTTGATCGCCACCGAATACGCGAGGAACGCGCCGATGGCAAGCACGCCCACGATCACGCTGGCGATCACCTTGAATGCCCGGCTGCGCTGAACGTAATCGAGTCTCGCCAGCCGCTCACGCATCTTCACGGGCGTTCTCCCGCGGGCCGGTCCGGCGAATCCAGCAGCGACCCGATGACGGAATCATCGACGGCTGGCGGGCGGACTTCTGGAGCGCCGTTGGCCGGCGTGGGTGAGGACATCGATGACGGCGCGGAGGGCGGCGCCGATGACCCGGGGCGGTACTCGCTGCCTTCGTCCGGCCCGCGGGCCGAGAGCAGGTCGGTGATGACGGATGTGTCGGGTCCATTCGCCGGCGGAGCGGCGGCGGGTTGCGACGCCGCACTCGGCACGAGGGCCGCCGGGACGTTCGTCTCACGCACGGTCAGCAGGTCGGCGATCAGCGCCTCGCCCTCTTTCGGCGCGCCTTGGAGGAACGCGGCGGTCTCGCCGCCGGAAGTCGCGCCGCTGGTCGCGACCTGCTCGGCCTTGGCCCGTTCGACGATGTCGAGGAACAAGGCTTCGAGCGACTGACGGGGTTTGGACACCTTCAGAATCGCCTGCTCCCCGCCCGAGCGGGCCCGGATCACGCGATCGACCTCGGCCACGGTGCCCTCATCGAGCAGATCGGTCTCGATGGATGTGCGGTCTCGTGAAACCAGCAGATCGTCGCACGCGCCCTCGGCCCGCTTCTGTCCGCCGTACAGGATCACCAGCCGATCGACGCAATCTTCGACGTCGGCGAGCAGGTGCGATGACAGGAGAACCGTTTTTCCCCGTTTCCCGAGTTGGATAATGAGTTCCTTGACCTGGCGGGTGCCGATCGGATCGAGCCCGGTGGTGGGTTCATCCAGGATCAGGAAGTCGGGGTCGTTGATGAGCGCCTGGGCGATGCCGATGCGGCGCTGCATGCCCTTGGAATATTCGCGGACGGGCCGGAACTGGGCTCCGGTGAGGCCGATCATGTCGAGGAGTTCATCGATGCGGCGGGCCCGGGTGCGAGAGTCGATCTCGAACAGTTTGGCGTAATAGTCCAGCGTCTCGCGGGCGTTGAGGAAGCCGTACATGTAGGATTCTTCGGGCAGGTACCCGATCCGCTTCTTGACCGCGACGTCCGTTGGCTCCTTCCCGAACACGGAGATCCGCCCCGACGTCGGCTTGAGCAGGCCCAGCATCATCTTGATGGTGGTGCTCTTCCCGGAACCGTTGGGACCGAGCAGGCCGAAGACCTCACGCGGGTAGATCTCAAAGGAGAGCGAGTTGACGGCCCTTGCCACATCCCGCATCCAGAAGTCTTTGAAGGTGCGGTTCACCTGCTGCACGACAACCACGGGGTCGCCGGTGCGGGCCGCTGGGACCGTGGTCGGTGTGGTAGGAATCGGCAAAGCGGCCGAGGCAAACGGGGCTGAAGTGATAGGTGTCATAAGGAGTTCGGTTGTCCCACCCTAGTCGCGGACGCTCCGCCACCAGGAGAGCGAGGGTCCGCTTTTCAACTCGGCAATTCCTGAAGGGTGGTGTCGGTACGGAACTGAGTCTCGCGCAACTCGCGCATCCGCCGGTCGAGCGCGTCCTTGTTCTCGCGCTCTTTGCGGGCCCGGTCGCGGTCCTTGATGATGTCGGGGTCGGAATTGAGCAGCAGCGCGGACGTGTGGACGCCCACCGGCATGAGGTGGAGCTGCACACTTGGCTTGGAGAGCAGTTCGCGCATCGCGACCGACCACTCGCGCTGAATCATCAACGAAGGATTGGCCTCGAACTGGGCCAGTTTGGCCTCGAAGCGGGCGAGGTCGGACCGGGCCCTGCCAACCACCTCCGCCTGGTAACGCTTCGCTTCCTCCAGCATCACCCGCACGCCCCCGCTGGCGGCGCCGGTGACGTCCTCGGTCGCGGCGGCCCATGTCCCGTCCGCGCCGAGCGATTGCACCTCGACCTGCGCCGCTCGGTTCTCGAAGATCGCCTCGATGGTGTCGAGCGTCCGTTCCTGAGCCGGGGCATCGTTCGCCGCGATCGCCTGCTCGTACCGCGTGATAAGGCCCACGACCTTCCGGCCGGGCGTCTCTTCGCCGACCAAGTAGGGGGCGGCCAGGCCGGCCACTTGGTTCAGGCGACGAACCCGCTCGGAGTTTGCCTCGTCCCGGGCCTTGGCGACGTTGGAGACGGTCGACTGGACCATCGCGAAGTCGCCGCGAACAAAGAGGGGCGCGATCACCTGATCGAGGCTGAACTGGTCGATCTGAAGACCGCTGTTCATCCGATCGAGCGTCGCCTGCGCGATCGCCTTCGCCGCCTGGCTCACACCGCCGTCGTCCGACGACTGCTTCAACAATTCCTCGATGTTCACGCGGGCGCACGCGTGGACCACGCCCCGCTTGACGGCCGCCCGCACGACCTCCTTCTCGCTTTCGGGCCCCAAGTTCTGCGAATACTTCGTCACGTCGTCCCGCTGATACCCGACTTTCCACTTCGTGTGGGCGATGTTGCCATCGGCGGTGAGGACGTACCCCGAGCCCTCCTCGGGCTTGATCGCGTCGGTCGGGGTCAGTTTGTCGGGGGAGGGATCGACGGTCCCTGGCGGCACCGGCACCCAGAAATCTTTATCGATGCGGACGTCCTCGTACCCCTTGGTGTTGATCTTCAGGAGATCGCCGAGCGGGTAGGGGGCGCTCCACTGGAAACCCGGTTCCAGGCCGCTCTCCTGCACCTTTCCGAAGAGCAGCCGAATGCCCCTCTCGCCCTCCTGCACATAGCGGAACCCGCTCAACACAAAGACGATTGCCAACACCACCATACCGGCCTGCAGCAACCGGTACATCACCCGCAGCGCATCCGAGAGGGACTGATTCGCGGGGTCGAGCAACGAACCCTGATCGGGCTCGTCCCCCGGCCTGCGAAGCGAAACCGAACCCGCGCGGCGGGGGGTCATCAAGGACGGCGACGGCTCGCCGGCGCTCGGCTCATCAGGGGCGAATAACACCCGGGAATGGGAGGTCATCGGCGTCCTCCGCTGGAAGCCGGGGCGACCGGCGCGGGTGCATCGGCTTCGGAGTCGGGAGCGGCGGGTTGGTCGGGGTCGTTGGCATCAATCAACCCCGTGATCCACGACTTGGGCGCTTGGAACGGCGGGATCTCCCCCGCCCGGAGCCCATCGAGAGCGTTAGGCTTCAGCAGCCCCATACCGGGCATCGAGCCCGAGAGAACCATGGTAATGCCCTTGGCTTCCATGGTCCGGATTAGATCAATATTGTCGAGAAAGACCGCGAGTTCGGCGTTCTTGTTCATCTGAGCAAGGAAAGGAGCGGCCTCAAGATCGCCGCGGGTTCGGATGTCCTGGGCCAGGCGGCTGGCGAACGCCGTGATGCGACTGGCGTCGGTTTCAGCGGTGTTGCGGATGCTGCTGGCCTGACTGTCGCCCTCGCTCTGGGTGCGGAGCGCGATGCCGGCCCGCCCGGTCTTCATGCGCTCGATGACCGCCTTGGTCGTTTCCTCGGGCATCAGGACCCTGGTCACGCCCACGTCGATGGCGACGATGCCGTAATCGCCGAGAGACAACCCCGCCTGGTCGGAACTGCCCGAGAAGGCGTTCAACATCCGACCTTCCAAGTCTTCAAGCCCGGCCGCCGACCCACTCGCAAACAATTGATTCATCCGGAAACCGCTGACGAGGGCCGTAACCGACCGCAACTGGTCGCGCAGTAGCTGCTCAGCACCCCGGTAGTGGTCCTCCGGGCGATCACCCCAATTGCTGAAGCGTTGAAAGAACCGGAGTGGGTCGTCCACGCGCCAGGTGCAGAAGACCTCCACGATCACCTGACGGTTGTCGAGCGTGTTCAACTGCTCGAGTTTTACCGGCAGGATGCGCGTGCGGGTGTCGTACTTCGTGACGCTCTGGATGGGGTAGGGCCACTTGATGCCGAGCCCCGGCTCCCGCCGGACGTCGTCCTCGTCGGCCTTGCCGAACAACGTCACCACGGCCGCCTCGGTGAAGCGGACCGTGTAGAAAATGCTGAACGACAGCAGAAAGCCGACGCACAACGCCGCGATAATGAAAATTCGTGCCTTGCCCACCGTAGCGTGCTCCCTAAAAAACCATCCGCCCGTCACCCGCGGTTCAACTCATCACCCGCGGTTCACTCGGTCACCCGCGGGTTCGATCCGTGGCCTAGACCGCGGCCGAAACCGCGGCCGGAACGCCGTTCAATCCTTCTGAGGGTCAAATACGTCAACGCCCAAGTTCTTGTCCTGGAGATCCCAATCAATCCGAAGATTCGGTATCTCTTCGCTCGTGATATACACGCGCGAGTCCTGCATCGCGGCCTTCAGAGCCGCGAAGTATAAATTGGTCCGGTACAGCATGGGTGACGCCGTGTAGAGGGCCAGTTGACCCTCGTACCGGGCCGCCCGACCCCGGTCGCCCATGTGCCGTTCCCATCGATCCGCCGCGGCTTTCGAGAGGAGGGACGCGGCGGAACCTTTCGCCGACTCGATCAGCCCGCGGATCTTGAATTCCTGTTCGCTGATGGCCCGCGCGTCAGACGCCGCTGCGGCGGCTGGCGCACCGGCACGCCTTTGCGGGGCAGTCAGCCCCTCCAGAACGTCGAGTTCCTGAACGATCGTGCGGGCGAGCGAGGCATCACCCACCACCGTGGTCAGCGTCTTGACCGCGTCGGCTCTGGCGGCGTCGATGTTGGCTTCCCGCCGCTGATCGGCCTGCACCGCGGTCTCGAAGTTCTTGGCGGCCTCCTTGGGTGGATGCACGCCCGAAATACCGGCGAACAACACACGGACCCCCGAACCCTGCGGTTTGCCGTCCGGTCCGGGGTTCAGATTGTCAAGCGCGGCTTGAATCCGAGTCTTGAGATTGGCGGACACCTGGACGCGGTTGGCCCCCAAGAGATCGTCGAGCGAGAGTTCCTGCGTGTACAACGCGATCTCCCGCTTCGCGACCGCCGTGATCAGATCGTCACGCCGCGATGGAGCCGCCAGCCGGTCGAAGAGCCGCACATCGCTGATCGCGTATTGCAGCGGAATCTCGACCGAGACCATCGAGATGTCCGAGAGTTCATCCTGACCCTGGGCCAGAGACCCTTCGGTCCGAACGAACTGGTAGACCTCGATACCAGCGTGGTCGTTGGTCCAGAGAACCGCGTCCTTGCTGGCCGGCGGCGAAGTTCCGAGCGTGAGGTTCCTGACCCCCGTCACCGTCAAATCCCTGATGAGCGGGCGCCCGGATTCGCTTTTCCCAAAGTATTCCGGGATCGAGATTGTTTCGATGGGCCACGGCCACTTGAAGAACAGCCCGGGCATGACATCGCGAACGGGCCGGCCCAGCCGCAGCACAATCGCCTGCTGATGCGGCTTGACCACCCCCACCGCGGTGAGCCCCCAGATAATCAGAAGCCCCGCCGCAAGAAGCGGCAACGCCGCCCGCGAAAGCAACCGGTAAAACCACCCGGAGGTGACATTGAACCCGAGTTGATAGTTGACGGCGTCGCTGATCGACTCGGCGATACGGTCGGGTGCCGAGACGAAACTCATCAGCCCCGAATCGAAGGCGGGTCGGGGGGTTTCTCCGGCCTTGCGGGGCCGGTAGACGCCCAGAACGAAGTTCAGGAAGCACTCGCCCCCCATCAGAACCATGAAGACCGGCACCGCGAACTGGAGATACTTCGTGAATACCGGCGGCGGGATCAGTTCATCGGCGAAGTAGCAGACCGCGAGCGCCAACCCAAGAAGCGCTGCGCCCACCGTGTACCCGGCGCCCGCCCGCAGATTCGCCCAGACCGGCTGACGGGCCATCGTCGCCGCGAGCCGCGCGAACACAAAGCCGATGGCCGCGATCGCCAGTCCCACCAGCACCCACGCGCCTTGCGTGGGCATGTAGATCACGTCGGGGATCGTCCCCGCATCGGGACCCTTCTGATTGACCGGCGGAAAGTGCAATCGATACGCCGAGTAGAACCGCCACAAGCCCGCGGCGACCAGGAAGGCCCCGACCACCAAGCTCGACGTCGGCAGGAAAATCCGGTGCAGCATCGCCAGCCGCCGGGCCGCGGGGCGGAACGTATCGCCGCTCTCGTGAAACACCGAGCCGGAGACGGGCGAGGCGGCGAGCGCATCGGCCTCCATCGCCTCGATCCGCTCGCGCCGGTGCTGGTCGAAGACGATCGTCAGACACACCCAAACCGCGATGCCGATGGCCATGAACACGGTCGCCGACATGGCCGCGTGGTCGCGCGCCAGAATCGCGTAGACCAGCATGGTCAGGGTGAACGCGATCTGTAGCGAGAGACCCTTAAGTGCCACGCCCAACGCGGTTCGATAGGTAAGGAAGTCAACTTTCATGCTGAGAAACCGCCTCCAAAATGTTCCTTCGCCTGAACCATGGCCCGGGCCAAACGGGTTCAGAAGCGCAACGTTCTCTACAAGGCCAACTATCCGAAGCGATGCCCATTCCGGCCCAAACGTTCATCCACACGACCCCGGGTTCATGAGGAACCACACCAAAATGGAAACCAGAAGCGGAACCACCACCGATCGAAGACGAGCGAAATCCGGCCCCACGTTGTCCGCCGGGTTCGGCCGCCAGAACAGCGACCGACAGAAATGAACCCTCCGGCCTCAGGGGCAGTATTGTGCCATGATCCGACCGGGCTGTCCACCCCGCACCTGCTCACCCCGCCGAAATCCGTAACGATGTCAAATTTTCGATGCGTCCGCTACCCGGTTCTAACCACCACCGGACGCGTCGCGGCGGGGGGAAACCTCCCGCCCGACCCCGGTCTTTAGCCTTACGACCCACGCGGCAACGGGTTCGTGAATAATGTACGCCCCGATCCGCCCTGTGCCCGGTCTTCTCCATCCCTGTCTTCCGCCGCGACTCCCCATCAAACTCTCATGCTGCTCCAACCGCTCACGATCGCCCGCAACACTTTTGTCGAAAGTCTCCGCCAGCCCGTGGTACTGCTGTTGGTGGTGTTGTCCGGCGTTTTCCAAGTTTTCAACACCTGGAACTCGGGCTTTAGCATGGGCCAGGAGTCGGCGACGGAAGTCAAGGGCGACGACAAACTCCTCCTCGATATCGGGCTGGCGACCGTTTTTGTCATCGGAACACTGCTCGCCGGGTTTATCGCGACCGCGGTGGTCAGCCGCGAAATCGAGAACAAGACCGTCCTGACCGTGATCAGCAAGCCGGTCGGTCGCCCGGTTCTCATCCTCGGCAAGTATCTCGGCGTTCTGGGTGCCATCCTCCTTGCGCTGGTCGCCATGTTCGGATTTTTGCTGATCGCCCTTCGGCACGGCGTCATGAGCACAGCCGCGGACGGCCTCGACGGCCCGGCCCTCGTTTTCGGCCTTTCGGCGGTCGGCTTGGCGCTGGTCATCGGGGCTTGGTGCAATTTTTTCTACGGCTGGAGTTTCCCGCAGATCACGCTCAGCGTCCTGGTCCCGTTGGTCGTCGTGGCCTACTTGCTGGTGCTCTTTTTCTCCAAGAAATGGCAGCCCCAGCCGCTGACCAACGATCTCAAGCCCCAAATACTGGTGGCGTGTCTGTGCCTGGGATTCGCCGTCACCGTGCTCACCGCCGTCGCCGTCGCCGCCTCCACGCGCCTGGGCCAAGTGATGACCATTGTTGTGTGCCTCGGCGTCTTTATTGTCGCCCTGCTTTCCAACCACCTCTTCGGCCGCCACGTCTTCAACAACGAGTCCGTCGCCTTCGTGACTCGGGCCACACCCGCCGATTCCAGCCAAACCGGCTTCACCAATCGCGGCGAAGAGATCGCGCTCGAACTCGAACGCCCGGCCTCGAAACCCATAAAAACCGGGGACGCTGTTTTCTACAGCCCCAGCCCATCGGGGTTTCCGATGCTCTCGCAACTTCCGTACGAATCATTCCGGGGCGACCTTACCGACGATCGTCAGGTCATGTCGGACGAGATCCCTGCCTCCGTCGTGGCGGCCGAAAACCGCGGCACCCGGTTGCGGCTCCGCCTCGTGGGTGGCCTGCCGGCTCCCGTTTCCAGGCCGCCCGAGGCAGGGGATTACCTCTTCCTGCGGGAAACCGTCGTGAATCCTTTGGCCCTTGCCCTTTGGGGGATCGTCCCCAATCTCCAGAACTTCTGGCTCCTCGACTCCATCTCCCAGAACCGCGACGTCCCCGGACGATACCTCGCCCTCGCCGCGGCCTACACCGTTTCGCAGATTACCATGTTCCTCGCGTTGGCCGTCATGTTGTTTCAGAGGCGTGACGTCGGCTAAGCCAGCGTCAGCGTATAATCAGAGTTGGGCTCAACTGGGTACGAATTTCGTAAGATTCCAAGTCGGAGTGTTTTCAATGTCTGATGATGGCAAGAAAAAGCAGACGGCGATGGCCGTGGTCGCGGTCGTCCTGATCGCCCTCGCCGGCGTCCTGGTCATGTGGAACTACGAAATGGGCCCGTTTAAGAAGACGATCGTGCCCGAACCTGAATACACCAGCACGCTCACCGACGAGGAGAAAGCGGCCTACGAGAAGGCTCGGGCCCGTGATGCCGTCCTTCAGAAAGCCACGACGCCCTCCGGCTCCTGAACGGTCTTTGATTCGTCGAACCCGTGTATGGATCGGTGGTTCACCGGTCCATACCCCACCCTCCGACCCGTTCGCGCCGGCGGAGTGGCTCGTCTACGCGCCCACCTACCTTCTTATGCGGCGCCCGGCGAAGACACCGGCGGCGAACACCATCGACCCGAACCCCGGTGCCGGCACGATGGAATCGACGTGGGTAATGAGCGTCCTCAGCGTGATCTGCGTGGCGATGGTTGCTGCCGCCACTGGCGTATTCCCCCCGACGTGGATATGCCCTCCGGCGATTGCCCGATCCGGATCGTTCGGGTCCGAGTGCAAGTTGGCGTACCACGCGCTGTGATAGCTGGTGAACTCCGAGACAAACGTCCCGCCGAACGAATTGCTCGTGTCGATGAATGAGGACATCCCGAGATTCGCCGCCGCAACCGCGTCCCGAATCTGCGTCATGGGCAGGCTTGAGTGGCGTATGAAGTTATCGGGCTCATTCGCGATGGGCAGGTCGGGCGTCGGTCGGAAGGGCGACAGATAGTCCGGTGCCCAGGCGTTCAACGGCAGTTTCCGCGCCCGCGACTCGATCTCCCAGCTGCTGGTGTCGCTGCCACGGCTGAAGGTGATAATCGCGATTGGACGCAGTTCTCCGACAATCCTCCAAAAGTCGTTTGAGGCGTCTTGGTAGTCGACCTCAAAATCGCCGGTGCCGCGGCCGTACGGCGGCTGGGTGAACCCCGGAAACTCGGGGAAGTACGAATGCACGTCGTACCCCCGCTGCTCCCAGTTTTCACCCTGCCAGCCGCCCGGGTTTTGGGCCGCGTTCCGACTGAACGGGCGGATCATCGCGTTTGTCGGCGGCCAATACCCGGTGATGAGGATGTTGTTGGAAAACGAGGCCGCTGCCGGTCCTGCGAGACTCAGCGCTCCGACGATCGCGATGCGGGTAAACCGGGCCTTCTGGCTCAATTTCATGGGCTGTGCTCGCTCTGAATTGGACGACACACCCCCCCCGCGCATACGGAATGAACGGTGTATCCACGCTACAAGGTACAACACTCCCAGCAGAATGCCACCTCTTTGTGACCCCATCTGATCGGCCGTCGCGGCAGGAGCGGGCTTCCGAGGTGGAGCTGCCTCAACACCCCTTGTCCAACGTTGGGTGTCCTTCCGCCTACCATCCCGACCTGAAATCAACCGCCTCCGGAAGACCGCGCCTTTCGCCGGCCATTCCAATCCGGCTTATCGAGGTACCCATGCTCGCGTCCGCTCCGGTTCTTTTGCTCGCTTGGAACAACTACCTTGTCGGCGGCCTGACGCTGGTCTTTTTGATCGTTTGCGTCGTCATGCTTCTGACGATCCTGATCCAGAAGCCGCAGGGCGGAGGCCTCACCGCAGCGTTTGGGGCCGGTGCGTCTTCTGGGCAGACCGCCTTCGGTGCCAAGACCGGCGACGCGTTAACGATTTTCACGATCTTCATTTTCGTCGTGTACCTGGTTTTGGCGGTGGTCCTGAACTGGGCCGCCAAGCCGACGGTGGCGGCGGTCGAACCGGAGATCATTGACTCGACACCAGCAGGTCCGCAATCGGCGCCACCAGCCGATAGCGGTGCGCCACTGTCGTCGCCCGCTGATCCCGCCTCGGGGCTCGAAGTCGTTCCGGCGACTGAGCTGGCCGTGCCTCCCGCCGCTCCGGCGACGGTGCCGGGTGATCCGCTCACGCCGACCAATACGCCGGATTTCGACCCCGCCGTTCCCCCATCGCCTCCTTCTGCCGACCCCGCCCCGCCGGGACGGTAGACTCCGCATCTCAACGTCCTCAAACCGGCGGAGGCTCCACGAGTGATTCGAAGCATGACGGGATATGGCGAAGCGTCGGCGCAGGTCGGCGGGGTCCACTACTTTATCGAGGTTCGCTCGCTCAACAACAAATACTTCAAGGCGTCGATCCGCCTCGCGGAAGAGTTCCAAGGGCTTGAGGCCGAAATCGAATCCCGACTCCGCGAGAAACTCTCGCGCGGCACCATCACGATGAACGCCCGCTGCTCCGACGCGTCCGAGTCCGCGGCGTACACCGTCAACTCCGCGGCCTTGTCAAAGTACGTCGATCAACTGAAGGCGGTCCCGGCCGTCGCCTCGGGCGAGTTCCGCGTCGAAATTTCCAGCCTCCTCAGTCTCCCGGGGGTTTTGCAGCCCCCCGCCGATGAAGAAGACCGGGTCGAGCGGGCCCGTGGCGCGTTCCTTCCACTGCTCGCCAAGGCCATGGCCTCTCTCATCAAGATGCGCGAGCGCGAGGGCAGCATGCTCGTCGCCGACCTTCACTCCCACCGCGAGTTCATCGCGAAACGCCTCGTCCTCATCCAGGAAAAGGCACCGGGCGTCATCGCCGACTACGAGCAACGACTCCGCAGCCGCATCGAAGCCCTCCTGCAGGAGGCCGACCGCCGCGTGGACCCCGCCGACCTCGTCCGCGAAGTGGCCGTTTACGCCGAACGCACCGACATCGCCGAAGAGATCAAACGCCTCTCCGCCCATCTCGATCAATTCGGCGAACTCCTGGCCGGCACCGACGACCGACCGATCGGTCGCACCCTCGACTTCCTCGCCCAGGAGATGCTTCGGGAGGCCAACACCATCGCGAGCAAATCTCCCGACGCGTCCATTTCTCGCGGCACGGTCGAGATCAAAGGCGCCATTGATCGCATCAAAGAGCAGGCTCAGAACGTCGAGTGACGTTGCTCTTTCGGTTACTCCGACGATCCCGAGCGATTGATGAGCCTTTCGGCGGACGCACGGTGACTGTCGTCACCCGCGGTTATCGGCTCCCTTTCCTGCGTTAAAACCTCTTCATCTGCCGCTCAAGGCATTCACACAAGAGTGGTCTATTATGACGTTGAGGAGTGTTCGCCGATGCCTCGCACGCTCACCAATGCCCACCCAAACTTCCGTGATCGATTGGCCTGCCTGCTTGTGCTGACGTGCGCCGGCTTCGCGATCGCTTCCATCGAGCCCGATGTTGACGAATCTCTGGTGGATGGTCTCGACCGTTCGCGCTGGTCCGAGCGGGAAACCGCTTCCGAGGAGATAGCGGGGTTTGAGGCGGACCGCCTCGCCGCCGTCGAGGCCGCGCTCCGGACCACGGATCTGACGATTGAGCAGCGGCAGCGGCTCATGAACATCGGCCGAGAGGAATTCGGACAAGGTCCGCGGGCCGCGATGGGCATCTCTTGGAACGAGGGCAATCTCGCCAATACATCGGTAATCATCGGGGCGGCCGTCCCGGGGTTTGATTGCGCCCGTGTGCTCATGCCCGGCGACCGGATTTTAAGGATTTCTGGCCACCCGATTCTGGGCCGTGATGCGGCGCGGTCGGCGATCATCTCCCACAACCCGGGTGAGAAGGCGACCGTCGAAGTTCTGCGGCGCGGCGAGATCGAATCCTTTGAGGTGTTGATGGGGTCCTTTGACGACTTGGAAACCGGACGCCAACAGCGACCGGACTTACGAATTCTCGATCTGGCCTGGCGCATCCGCGTGGAACGCAACGTAGGCCCTCGGCCCGCCGACGACATCCGGACCGGCCTTGAAACCTACGACTGGGTCGGCCTCGAAACCGCCCAAGACTTGGTGATGACCGAAACCCAAGAACGGCTCGCCCGGGAACGAGGTCCGACCGCTCCCCCACTGATCGGCGTTGCGTCGTCGATTCGCCATGCCTCACGGGCCGTCACCGGCGTGAGCGCTGGGGCCGAGTTCAAGGCCGTTGAAGTCGATGACTCGATGGCGGGCAACGCCGCGAACCTTGAGAATCAGTACATCATCGCGAACAACGAATTGATGAAACTGCGGACCATGGTCAACGGACCCGGGCTGGACCAGGCGATGCGGCTGCAGATTCGTCAGCGGATAACGGCGGTCGAGGCGCATGTGGTCGAGATCAAACGCCGCATGCCGCGAAAGCCTTGAACTGCGGGAACGCCGCCGCGCGGCACATCGGACAACTTCGATGGCCTTTGAATGTGTCACTGGGTTATCGTGGCGCGGACTTCTGGAGAGATTCGAGGGCTTCTCGCGACTTCGTTGAGGTTGCGCCGTAACCATTCCTGGGCTGAGCTCCATCACGAAGTACGGTCGGCCCGCGGGCGTGGCGTCGGCATCAAAGACCTTGGCCACGTGCGGGTGATCCATCACGGCGAGGGCTTGGCGCTCCTGCTCGAAGCGGGCGACGACGGCCCGGGTGTCCATCCCCTGTTTAAGTATCTTCAGGGCGACCCGTTGCACCATGGGTTCGCGGCGTTCGGCGAGCCAAACGACGCCGAAGCCGCCAATGCCCAAGACACTGAGCAGGATGTAGGGCCCGATGGTGTCGCCGGTATCGCCGCGAGTTATCCGGATTCGGCGATGGTGAGTTCGACGAGGGCGGGGGAGGGGATTGGGAAATGGGCAGATGGGCAGATAGGCAGACAGGCAAATCGGAGAGGAGGCTCGGGGAAGGGTGCGGCGGTCTTTAAGAAGGGGCCGCTCGCCTGTGGAGTGAGGTTGCGAACGGGCGATGGTGTTAGGGTGTCGGCGACGGTGATGATGGAAGTGGCTGCCGGGGTGGGGTGGGGAGGCGAAGATTTTTGTTGAAATTCGGAGATTGCGGTTCGAGGAGTGCCGGTGGCGGAGCGCGTTTGTGGGCGTTGCCGCTGGTCTAACCCGACTGGGGCTTCGCGTTCGAGGCTCATCGCCGGGAGGGGCGAGAGTCCCTCCCCCGCCGCGAAGCGCGGCACCCCGGCTGCAGAGCGGAGGGGGATTTCAAGAG